>JANPOW010000096.1:0-5772 GCA_031428185.1 Betaproteobacteria bacterium
CAAAGTGGATGCGCTGGCTGCGGCGTCCAGCACCGAGCCCGATGCCAAAAAGCGTGAGCAGTTGATCCGCGCTGCGCTGGGGGAGTGGCAGGCCCAGATACACAACAACCCTATGCACCGCCAGAATAACCCGTGGGCTGTGCGCAGCAATCTCAGCCTGGAGCATCGGGCCGACAACTTTGTGGTGATGCAGTGGGTGACTGTGGGTAAGTGACGGTGGGCAAGTGACGGTGGGCAAGTGACGGTTGCGGCGGCGGGCCGCGCTGGCCGGTCACGCTGACCCGCCGCCACCGGCCCATCAGCGCACCAGCGGCAACCTGACCTGCACCTGGTGGCCAGCAGCGGTCAGCGAGAAATCCAGCGTGCCCAGCAGCCGCGTGACGATCTGCTGCGCAATCGCCAGGCCCAGGCCTGAGCCCGGTGCGCCCCGGCTGGCCGTCAACTGCACCGGCGTGGCGCCGGGTTTGAGGGCGTTGTCCACCAGGTTGAACATCAAGCGGTCCAGCAGCAGGGCTGAGGCGCGGTGCAGCACCAGGTGCGTGGGGGTTTGCAACTGCAGGTGGCCGGGCAGGCGGTCAAAGCGCAGCACCACCAGGCGGGCCAGGCTGGCCAGGTCCACCGTGTCGTCCTGCGCCTGGTCGGGCGCGCTGCTGCGCACAAAGTCCAGAACGCTGGTGATCAGCCGGTCGGTGTGGTCCACGTTGCGGTTGATGGCCGCCACGCTGTCCCGGTTGTCGGCCGATTCGGGCAGCATCTCGGCGATCAGGCGGATGCGCGCCAGCCGGCTGCGCAAATCATGCGACACACTGGCCAACAGCAGGGCGCGCTCATGCTCGTTGCGCTGCAGGCGCTGGCTCAGCAGGGTGTCGGCGGCGTCCATCGCCACCAGCTCGGGTGGCGCCTTGCTGTTGGGCGTGGTCAGGGGCGGCGGCAGGGTCTCGTCAGCGGTCTGTGCATGGGCCTGCATGCGCCGGCGCAGCCGGTCCAGGTGCTGCGTGACATACCGCGCCAGGCTGCGGCTGACCAGGCCAACCGCGATCAGCAGCAGCCTGAATGTCACCGCGGTGCGGGTGGTCCAGCGTGGCAGCACCGCCGGCACGTGGCCGCTGATCCAGACACCCGGCTGGCCCGGCGGCACCACCAGCGACCAGAACCTGGGGCGGCCGTCGGTGAAGGTGAACCAGAGTTCGTCCACCCGCACGCCACGCCCTGCCAGTTGCTGGCGCAGCAATGCAGCGCCCGGGATGCCGGTGACCTCCAGCGCCAGGCCCGGCGGTGGGCCAGCGTGGCGGCGGATGCCGTCGGGCAGGCCGATGAGGGGCGCCGATTCCGCCGACGGCGGCATGGCCACCGCCACCTTGAACGTCGGCGCCCAGGCCTCGGCGAAATGCGGCATCTGCAGGATGTTGCGCTCGACGATCACGAAGCCGCCAAAAATCGTCACGCATCTGAGCACCAGCACCAACTGCGCCAGCAGCAGGCGGGCAAACAGCGAATCAAAGCGGGCCTGCAGTGCACCCAACCGCGCGCCCACCCGTGCCCCCACCCAATCACGCATGCGCCATGCCGTGTGGCACAAAGGCATCACCCTCACCCCGCACGGGATCAACACAGCAACCCGGGCAACAGCCGCTTGGGCGGTGGCACGCTGGACAACAGCGGCGGCCTGGTCAACGAGACCACCGGCGTCATCAGCGGTTTTGGCACGCTCAGCACCGGCGGCGTGCTCAACCAGGGCCGCATGCTGCTGAGCGGCGGCACCTCATCCGTCTACGGCTTTGTGGCCCAGGCCGGCCAGCACTTTGACCTGCTGGATTGGGGCACGCTGAGCGGCCAGTTCAACACCATCGACGCCAGCGGTTTCAGCCTGGCCGCCGGCACCCAGCCGGACTACAGCCAGCGCTACACCAGCGGCGAGGTGCTGGTGACCACGCCCTCCGTGCCCGAGCGGGGTGCGCTGGCCTTGTGGCTGGCGGGCCTGGGCGGCCTGTGGCGCTGGGTGCGGCGGTGCTGCCTGAGCGTCGGGTCGGGCGGGCGTGTTACCGCGAAAGTAGAGATGGGAGGGCCGCAGGTCTGGAATGACATGGCGCAGAACACGCCCGCCCGAGCCGGCGCGATCACTCAGACCGTTGAACGCCTGCTTTCAAAGCAAGCAACGACAGGCAGCAACGCGCCCACAGGCGCCACTCACCTGGCCAGGTTCAAACCCCCGGCCGCTTCATCTGGCAAGACGTGGGCTGGGCGCTGATGTACGCATCCCACACCACCTCGGACCGGAAGCCATACCCCGTGCCTTCAGCGTCATGTTTGACACCTTTGCTGCCCTGCTTGGCCCAAATGCCGAGGAACAGCGGTGCCTGCAACTGGTGGTCGGTCTTGCGCATCTCGATGTCGCCCAGCGGGCTTTTGTACTTCATGCCCTCCAGCGCAAACGCCACCTGCTTGGGGTCAGTGGATTTGGCGTCGCGCATCGCGGTGCGCAGCATTTGCATGCTGTTCCAGTGCGCGGCAAAGATGAAGTCGTCATTCGTCTTCTTCTTGTAGTCGACATAGATTTTGTCCAACTCGGGCGTGGGTGCGTTGTGGCCCCAGTTCCAGATCACGCCCACCTTGCCGTTACCCCAATTGCCCATTTGCGCCGGCGTGCCGGGGTTGTTGGCATTCATCGTGAAAAAGTTGATGTTGAGGCCACTGTCTTTGGCGGCCTTGAACAGCAGTGTCAAATCACTGCCCCAGTTGGACGTGACCACCGTGTCGGCGCCCGAGGCGCGGATTTTGGCGATGTGCGGCGCAAAGTCGCGCACCTGGGCGATGGGGATGAAGTCGTCGCCCACGATCTGGATGTCGGGCCGCTTGCGCGTCAGGTACTCGCGTGCTGCCTTGCTCACCTGTTGGCCGTGGGTGTAGTTCTGGTTCAGCAAAAACACCTTCTTGATGTCGGGCCGCTGCTTTTGAAAGTAAGTGGTCAGCGCCTCGATCTTCATCTCGCTGGTGGGGTAGAAGCGGAAGTGCCAGAAGCTGCAGCGGTCATTCGTCAGCCCCGGGTCCATGGCTGAATAATTGAGAAACAGCGTGGCCTTTTCAGGCTCACGCTCGGCCTGTTTGGTGATCGCATCGCTCAGCGCAAAGGCCACGCCCGAGCCACCACCCTGGGTGATATAGCGGATGCCCTGGTCCGACGCGGCCTTGAGCACGGTGACGCTTTCTTGCGGCGTGCCCTTGCCGTCAAACGGCACCACCTCAAAACGCACATCACCCGATGCGGCCTTGGCATTGAGTTGCAGCACCACCTCACGCAGTTGCGCCAGCGAGCCCTCACCGGCACGTGCAAACGGGCCTGACAGCACATCGATGAAGCCGATCTTCACCGTCTCCGCGGCAGCCGCGGGCAGTGCGGTGGTCAGGGCCAACACGGCCACCACGGTGGCCGGTAACAGCGGAATGCTGGGCATGGGGTGTCTCCTGGGGCGTGGGTGTTGCGGCCCGGCCGGCGGCCGTGGCCGCGCGCATCGTAGGAGCGGCTGCTGCAGGCCAGGGGTCACCTGGGGGACGGCCTGGCAGCGGGCTTTCCCGGCCCTGTCGGCCAGGTGTGCCTGCGTATGCTGCCCGCTGTGCAAAAGCCACCGGCTTGCCACCCCAAGGACCACCCGATGACACCCATACGCTTGATTGCCGGCGCTGCGCTGGCCCTGTCTGCCATGGCCGCTGCGGCCCAGGGCTACCCCACCAAACCGATCCGGCTGGTGGTCACTTTCCCGGCGGCAGGTGCACCTGACATCCTGGCCCGCTTGTTTGCCGACAAGGCCCAACTGGGCCAACCAATACTGGTGGACAACGTGCCCGGGGCCGGCGGCAACATCGGCGCCGACAAGGTGGCCAAGGCACCGGCTGATGGCTACACGCTGGTGATGGGCACGGTGGGCACGCACTCGATCAACGGCGCGCTGTACCCCAAGATGCCCTACGACATGGTCAAGGACTTCACGCCGGTGGGCCATGTGGCCAGCGCGCCCAACCTGCTGGTGGTCACCAACGATCTGCCGGTCAAAAGCGTGGCCGAGCTGATCACCTGGCTCAAGGCCAACCCCAACAAGGCCAGTTTCGGCTCACCGGGCATCGGCTCGTCGGTGCATGTCTCGGGTGAGCTGTTCAAGTCCATGACCGGCACCACCATGCAGCATGTGCCCTACAAAGGCCGGCAGTTTGCGATCCCCGATCTGGTGGGCGGGCAGATCCAGCTGATGTTTGACAACATGCCGTCGGCCCTGCCCATGGCCAAAGAGGGCAAGATCCGCGCGCTGGCGCAGACCACCGCCAAACGCTCCCCCGCCGCGCCCGATGTGCCCACCGTGGCCGAGACCGTGCCCGGCTTTGAGGCCACCACCTGGTTTGCGATGTTTGCACCCGCCGGTACGCCCAAGGATGTGGTGGCGCGCATCAATGCCGAGCTGGTGCGGGTCTTCAAACTGCCCGACGTGGTGGACAAGCTCAAGACCTTGGGGCTGGAGCCGGCAGTCGGCACGCCTGAGGACCTGGGCCGCTACCAGGCCAGCGAGATCGTCAAATGGGCCAAGGTGGTGAAGGACTCGGGCGCCAAGGCGGAATAGCGCTGGCCCCCGGCGCCGCGCGGCGTCAGCCTCTGCCCGCCGCCCATCACGGGGCGGAACCCCTGGCACCGCCGGCCTGCCTCAAAACAGCGTCAGGCTGACCCAATAAAACACCGCCGCCACAAAGGCCGATGCGGGAATCGTGAACACCCAGGCCCAGACGATGTTGCCGGCCACACCCCAGCGCACGGCGGATGCGTTGCGCACCGCGCCCACCCCCACGATGGCGCCGGTGATGGTGTGGGTGGTGGACACCGGCACACCCATCGCGGTGGCGATGAACAGGGTGATGGCGCCGCCTGTCTCCGCGCAGAAGCCACCCACCGGCTTCAACTTGGTGATGCGCTGGCCCATGGTCTTGACGATGCGCCAACCGCCAAACATGGTGCCCATGCCGATGGCCAGGTAACAGGCCCAGATCACCCAGCTGGGCGGCATCTTGTCGGCCGCGCCCACGTAACCTGCCGCGATCAACAGCATCCAGATGATGCCGATGGTTTTTTGCGCATCGTTGCCACCGTGGCCCAGTGAATAAGCGCCGGCCGACACCAGCTGAAGGCGCCGAAACCACCGGTCCACCTTGAGCGGCGACATGCGCCGGCAGACCCACGCCACCAGCACCATCATCAGCCCGCCCAGCAAAAAGCCCAGCACTGGCGAGATGAAGATGAAGGCCACCGTCTTGGCCACCCCCGCGCCGATCAATTTGCCGGCGCCCGCCTTGGCGATCACAGCGCCCACGATGCCGCCGATCAGCGCATGCGAGCTGCTGGACGGGATGCCGTACCACCAGGTGATCAGGTTCCAGGAGATGGCGCCGATCAGCGCGCCAAACACCACATGGTGGTCCACCACGCCGGGCATGACGATGCCCTTGCCGATGGTGGCCGCCACGTTGAGGTGAAAGACGGCGATGGCCAGCACGTTGAAGAAGGCCGCAAACAGCACCGCCCGCTGGGGTTTGAGCACCCCGGTGGACACCACCGTGGCGATCGAGTTGGCCGCGTCGTGGAAGCCGTTCATGAAGTCAAACGACACCGCCAGCACGACGAGCAGGATCACGACCCAGAGGTCGATCGGAACGGCGCCCATCACTGAATGGAGCCCCTGGCCCGACGGGTACGTCGAGCTGCCCCCCGAGGGGGCGGCGGGGGGGGGGGGGGGG
>JANPOW010000097.1:0-5963 GCA_031428185.1 Betaproteobacteria bacterium
CAGCGGTCCATTTTTTACCGGCTTTTTGTCCCATAGTTGAACTATGGGCCTGCAAATCCGGCAAAAACTGTCCTCGCTGGGGCCGTTTCTCGCTGTCGACGCCCCAAGTCCGACAGGCTCCTAGCAAGCACGCTGCAGCCGCGGCATCGGCTGCCGGCCGAGGCGGGTGGCCCGACCTCAAAGCCGCAAAAACTGAATCGGTCATAACGGCAATAACGATTAATTCGTGACTGAGATCACAGCACAGTGCGGCATCGCGGCCGGGCCGCTCAACCGCCCGGCTGGCGAGCCGATAGGCCGGAAGTCACCCGTTATCCACTCACCCGCCTGCCCGAGGTGGCGCCTGGTCTTCCCGAGGATCCCCATGAAATCAAGACGATCGTTTTTCAAGCGCGCGCTGCTGCGCACCGCCACCTGGGCCGCGCTGACAACGGCGGCCAGCACCGGCCTGCTGGCCAGCAGCGCGTGGGCGCTCAGCGCCAGCAGCCCCAAAGTGGCCGCCGACCTGCGCGGCTACGTGCAGATCAGCGCCAGCGGTGGCGTGCTGCCGGCCGTGATCTGGGGCAAGGACCTGTCGGGCGCCGGCCATGTCAAGGTGCTGATCAACGCCACCAGCGCTGACACCACGCTGGCCGCACTGCGCCAGGACATCGTGGCGCGTGGTGGCTCGGTGTTCTACAACTACGTGTCGGTACGGGCACTGTCGGCGATGGTGCCGGTGGCCGCACTGGACGCGCTGGCCGCCCGCAGCGACGTGATCAGCATCTCGCCCAACCGCGCCACCGCCCGCCACGGCAGCCTGCTGCAGGCGGCCAGCGGCGCCAGCCCCCTGTTGCCCACCACCGCAGGCGGCAGCATGGCCGGCGCGGGTGCGCTGGACGGCAAGGGCGTGGGCATTGCCATCCTCGATTCGGGGCTGGACTTTCGCCACCGCAACTTCAGCGCAGCCGACGGCACGAGCCGCGTCAAGCGGGTGGTGGACCTGGTGGCGCGCAGCCGGGCGTTTGCCGATGGTGGCTGGCGCAAGGGCATCGACATCAGCGACACGCTGCGCACGCTGCTGGCGCGCGCGGCCACGTCCGAGCTGGTGGAAAAACTGCAAGTGCCCCAGGCCACCACCCTCAACCCCGACCCCTACGGCCACGGCAGCCATGTGGCCGCCGTGGCGGCCGGCAACGGCAGCTACCAATCACCCGACGGGGGTGGCATCGCCCCGGGCGCTGACCTGTACGACGTGCGGGTGCTGGACGAGCGCGGCGTGGGCAATACCGCCGACGTGCTGGCCGGCATCGACTGGGTGGTGCAGCGTGCCAAGGGCAACAACATCCGGGTGATGAACCTGAGCCTGGGTGCGGCGTCGACCGACTCGTTCCTGATCGACCCGCTGGCACGCGCCGCCCGCAGCGCCACGGCGGCCGGGCTGGTGGTGGTGGCTGCCGCCGGCAACAACGGCAAAAACGCCGCCGGGCAGACGCTGTTTGGCACCATCTCGTCGCCCGGGCATGACCCGTCGGTCATCACCGTGGGCGCGGCCAACCCGCTGGGCACGGCCGGCCGCAGCGACGACGTGCTGACCGGCTTCAGCGCACGCGGGCCGACCCGCGGCAGCTTTGCCTTCCCCAGCGGCAAGCGCTGGATCGACAACCTGATCAAACCCGACCTGGTGGCACCGGGCAACCGCATCGTGGCCGCGCTGGGCACCGACATCATCGGCAACAACGCCGGCTGGAATGTGCTGGCCCGCACCTATCCGCAGTTGGCCCAGGTTGCCGGCGCCGGCCAGCTGCCACGCCAGACGCTGATGCAGCTGAGTGGCACCTCGGTGGCCGCACCGGCCGTGGCGGGGGCTGTGGCGCTGCTGCTGCAGGCCAACCCGGGGCTGACACCACCGCTGGTCAAGGCCATCCTGCAGTACAGCGCGCAAGTGCTGCCCACGGCCAGCATCATCGAGCAAGGCACGGGCTTGTTGAATGTGGAGGGTGCGGTGCGCCTGGCCCAGGCGCTGCGTACCGACCTGGGTAGCGCGCTGGCCGCCGGCACGCTGCTGGCGGGTGACAGCATGCTGGCGCCCGGCAAATCGCTGCCGGTGGCGTCGTCCACCCTGAGCGGCCAGGCAGTGCCGTGGAGCCGGCTGATCACCGCCGGCGGCAACCGCCTGCTGGGTGGTGATGTGCTGTTCACCCGCTGGCAGCCCATCTACGACCCGGCGCTGACTTGGGCGCGTGGCATCACGCTGCGCAGCACCATCACCTACGCGCCGGCCAACTTGCTGATGGGGGTGGCGGCCAACCAGGTGCCCACCGTCATCGTCGAGCGCCAGGCCCCCGGCCAATTGCTGTTGACACCGGGTGTCAGGCTGCTGGACGCGGTGGCGCAAACCGTGGGTGGTGGTGGCAAAGCCTTGTTCACCCCGCTCACCACCCTGGTGGCACGCGCCAACGCCGGCATCGGGCTGACGCTGCAACTGGGCTTTGCCAACGGCAACGGCTTCATCGTCAGCGAGGGCCAGATGCTGAGCCAGGGCTTCATCGTCAGTGAGGGCTTCATCGTCAGCGAGGGTTTCATCGTCAGTGAAGGCTTCATCATCAGCGAGGGCTTTATCGTGAGTGAGGGCTTCATCGTGAGTGAAGGCTTCATCATCAGCGAGGGCTTCATCATCAGCGAGGGCTTTATCGTGAGTGAGGGCTTCATCGTCAGTGAATCCCTCACCGACCCGGTGGCCAGCAGCGACCGCAGCTTTCTGGGCGACTGATCGCCGGCCCGCCGCCGGGCCAGGCAGGCCCCGGCGGCCCTCAAGTCGAGGCCCAAAACTGCCGAAGCAGAGGGCATGGCCGCCCGCCGCACAACGGCACCGGCTGCCGCCCCTGCCACCCGCCCGATGCCCCCACGCCCCATGACAAGCCCAACCCCTGAACCCGTCAGCCCGGCCGTTGGGCGCGTGGGCGGCATCGGCAGTGTGTGTGGTCTGCTGGCACGCTGGCGCCAAACCCACTTGTTTGACTACAGCCCGGCCGCCACCCGGGCCTGGCTGGGCATTGCCGGTGCCGGCCTGCTGGCCGGGCTGTGGGCCCTCCACTGTCTGGCCCTGCACAGCCCGCTGCAACTGGGGCTGGTGGCCATCGGCCTGCTGCTGGTGGCGGTGGCCGCACTGTTCCCGCTCAAGATCCCGGGCACCAACACCACGGTGCTGGTGGCTGATGCCTTCATCTTCACGCTGCTGGCCACGCTGGGCGCACCGGCCGCCGTGCTGGCCGCCGGGGTGGAGGGTTTGATCGGCGCGCTGCGCAGCTCCAGGCGGCTGACCAGCCGGGTCAGCGCGCCCACCGCGCTGATGGCCGCGATGGCGGCCGGCAGTGCAGCGCATGCCACGCTGCGCCACCACGGCATCGTCTGGGGCCTGCCGCCCGAGGCCGCCAGCCTGGCCGCGCTGTGCGCTGCAGCGCTGGTCTACGTGGCCCTCAACACCGGCTTGCTGATGGCGATGATGGCGATCAAGCGGGGCCAGCGCCTGGGCCTGCGTGACTGGCTGGACGCCTCCAGCGGCATCGCCAGCATGAGCCTGGGCTCGGCCTTTGTGGCCGGTTTGCTGACGCTCAACGCGCAGCACGTGGGCATGTCGCTGATCGGCCTGGCCGCAGTGGTGGTGCTGGGCTTGCTGCTGCTGCTGCGGCGCAGTTTTGCGCGCCAGGAGCAAGACCGCGCGGCGCAGGACGCCATCGTCAACCAGGCCCAGCGCGAGGCGGCGCAGAGCCAGCAGCGCTTTACCGCGGCCTTCACCCACGCGGCCATCGGCATGGCGGTGGTGGACGCCGGCGGCAGCGTGCTGCAGGTCAACCAGGCCTTGTGCGCGCTGGTGCAGGGCAGCCAGGCCAGCCTGCTGGGCAGCCCGTTTTGCAGCCTGCTGCACCCGGCAGATGCGCTGCTGTTCCAGCGCCAGGCCGCCGACGTGGCCAGCCACGCCGAGCAGGCCTTCTCGATGGAGTTGCGCTGCCGGCCCGGCCAGGCCGGCGACTTGTGGGTGGTGGTACACGGCAGCCGCTACCAAGCGCCGGACGGTGCCGGCCACTGCGTGATCTACCAGTTGCACGACATCACGTCGCGCCACCTGGCCGAGCGCCAGTTGAAGCACATTGCCTTCCACGACGACCTGACCGACCTGGCCAACCGCCAATGCTTCCATGCCCGCTTGTCAGTGGCGGTAGAGCGCACCCGGCTCGACGCCGAGCAGCGTTTTGCGGTGCTGTTTCTCGACCTGGACCGCTTCAAGGTGGTCAACGACAGCCTGGGCCACAACGCCGGCAACATCTTGCTGCGCAGCGTGGGCCAGCGCCTGCTGCAGTGTGTGCGGCCGGGTGACCTGGTGGCGCGCCTGGGCGGCGACGAATTTGCCGTGCTGCTGGAGGCCGTGCATGACCCGGATGACGCGCTGCGGCTGGCCCAGCGGGTGCTGATCGCTTTGAGCCAGCCGCTGGCCATCAATGGCACCGAGGTGATGCCCGGCGCCAGCGTGGGGGTCACCTTGAGCGACCTGGGCTACCGCACGGTGGACGAGGTGTTGCGCGACGCCGACCTGGCGATGTACGAAGCCAAGGCCGGCGGCCGCGGCCGGGTGGCGCTGTTTGACCAATCGATGCATGACAAGGTGGCTGAAAAACTGGCGCTGGAGGGTGACCTGCGGCGCGCCATCGGCGAGGGCCAGTTGTCGGTGCACTTCCAGCCGCTGTTTGACTTGCAGCCTTACCGCCTGATGGGCTTTGAGGCACTCGCGCGCTGGGTGCATCCGCAGCGCGGGCCGGTCAGCCCGGCGGTGTTCATTGCGCTGGCCGAAGAATCAGGCCACATCTGCGCCCTGACCGACTGGGTGGTCGACCACGCGATGGCCCAACTGGCCGAGTGGAAACGCAACCTGCCCGGCACCGCCCACCTGGGCATGCACGTCAACATCTCGGGCCGCGACCTGGGCCGCCCCGACCTGGTGAGCACCGTGCAGACCGTGCTGCAACGCCACGCCGTGGTGCCGGGCACGCTGACGCTGGAGATCACCGAGACCACGCTGATGGGCCGGCTGGACACTGCGCTGCAGGCCATGGGCCAGTTGCGTGCGCTGGGCGTCAAGTTCTCGATCGACGACTTTGGCACCGGCTATTCGTCGCTGTCCTACCTGGGCACGCTGCCCATCGACAGCCTGAAGATCGTCCGCTCCTTCGTGATGGGGCTGCACGACAAACCGCAAAACGTGGAGATCGTGCGGGCGGTGCTCACACTCGGCAAGTCACTCGGCCGCAAAGTGGTGGCCGAGGGCATCGAGACACCCGAGCAACTGACCACGCTGCGCGAGATGGGCGTACACATCGGCCAGGGCTACCTGCTGTCGCGCCCGCTGCGTGCCGACCAGGTGCTGGGCTTGCTGGCGGTGGCAACTGGGGCAGACACTGACTCAGCAGCTAACGCGGCGAACGGCACTACGCTGACGGCCTGAACAACCGCCTGACTGGCAGCCGGTGCGCCCAATCATTCCTTGACACGCGCATTGGGTTTGCCGGCAGCGCCGCAATAGTCAGGGTGGTCCGGGTCGACAAAACAGAGGTCCAGCGCTTCAAAACCGATCATTGCAGTCTCCGCACCGTTTAGGCTGGCCGCCGAGCCCGCAATCCGGATCGGCACCCGCCTGGTCCCCTTGGGCAGTTCCACCAGAAAACGCTTCAACTCGGTGCCCGGGCCTGCGTCCAGGTAGCGCCCACGCGGCGATTGGATAGTGTGGGTCTGCGGCCCGATCGTGATCTGCAGGGTGGTCGATGCCGCCGGGCCTTTGAGTTCCACACCGCGAAAATCCACGCTCAACGTGCGTCGGCTGGCCAGTGGTTGCTGAAACACCACTTGAAGCACACAAACGGCTGACTGACGCGCCGAATAGCCTGTTCCCACGGCAAGAAATTCAGGGTCTGACTTGGCCTTGGCGGTGC
>JANPOW010000098.1:0-18332 GCA_031428185.1 Betaproteobacteria bacterium
CCCAGCAGCGCCTGCACCTGCAGCTCGGGCGCCAGGTATGCGGCATCCTGCGGCGCCACGGCGTCGTTGACCACGTAGATGGCCACATCGGCCTGGCCCGGCTCATGGAGGATGGCCTGCTGGCTGGCCCAGAAAGCGCGGTCACGAAAGCGGTCCCACACCTGGGTGAGTAGCCAGCCCAGCGGGTTGCCGGCCTGCGCCAGGCGGCGCGCCAGCCGCACGCTGTCACCAAAACCGGGGGTGTCCCACAGCAGCAGGCGGTCGCCTTGTGGGCTGGTGATCAACAGGTGCGGCTCGGCCGTGGTGGTGACGTGGGCTTCATCCCGCACCTCACCCACGTCGCGGCCCAGCAGGGTGCGCGCCAGCGTGGTTTTGCCGGCGTTGGTGTGGGCCACCAGGCTGATGTGCAAGGTGGTGGCGGCGGCTGCCTGCAAGCCGGACGGGCTGGGTGCGGTGGTCATGGCGTGGGCTGCGGCGCGGCGGTGGGCAGCGCAGTGGGCGGCGCAGCGCTGGCCAGGTTGATGAAGACCGGCACCAGGCCCAGCGGCTGCAGCATGGCCTGCCAGGCGCGCTGGCGCTGCTGCAGGCGCTGCAGACCGTCCGCACCAGCGCCTGGTGGCCCCAGCCGGGCGCGGAAGCCGGATGTATCCACCAGCACAAGCAACTGGCGTGCGGCACCCGCCGCAGCCTCCGCCTGGTGTGCAGCGCCATCCTGGCGCGCCAGACGCTGGGCCAGGGCCTGCAGAAACACGCCGTGCGTCTCACGCTCGGGCGTCGCGCTCAGCGCAAACAGCGCCACCACGGTGCGGGCCGGTGGGTTGGGCCACCACGGCGCGGGCTGATCCTCGGCGCCCTGGGCCAGGCCGGGCAGCAGTTGCACCTGCGCCAGCGGGCCGATGTGCGTAGCCAGCACGCCGGCCAGTGCGGCCTGGCGGGCGCCATCCAGCTGGTAGCTGTAAGGCAGCACGGTGACGGGCTGCGGCTGGCCAGCGGCGCTGCGCAGCAGGCGCTGCAGGTCGGCGTCGGCCGGGTCCAGTGGCAGCGCTGCGGTCAAGGTGCGGGCGCGCCGCCAGGCCAGGGCGGCCAGCACGCTGCGGGGCAACAGCACCGCCAGGCCCAGCGTCAAGGCCCACAGGTGGATCCAGCGGGCGGCACTCTCACCACCACCACCGCTGGCCAGGCGCAGGCTGGCCAGCGTGGCAGTGTCGGGCAAAGCCTGGCCACTGAGCGCGGCCGCCGGCCCCAGCACCAGGCCCAGCAGGGTGTGCACGGCAGCGGCATCCAGAAAGGTGCTGTCCCAGCCAGCGCGCACATCCCACACCAGGCCACGGGCGTACAGCGAGCCGATGGCGCCCAGCGCCAGCAGTGCCGCCGCGCCGTGCAGCAGGGTGGCCAGGCGGGCTGCCTGCAAGGGCGCGCTGGTGCTGAGCCAGTCGCGGCTGAAGCGGGCCAGCGCGGCACGGCCGGGTGTGGTTTGGGTGGGGGCGGCATGCGCTTGTGTGTTGTGCAGCGCGTGGTCGTTTGCACCGGCCTGGGCACCGGTCAGCCAGTGGTTTTGCAGCGTGGCGGCGCGGGCCAACAGCCAGCGACGCAGCGGGCCGGCCGGGCCGCAGACGATGGGTGCGGGCTGGCGGCGGCGCAGGCGGCAGGCCAGCAGCGCGCTGTAGACCAGGCCATTCCAGGCCAGTAGCGCCAGCAGCGGCGGCGCCAGCAGGTTGATCTGGTGTGCGGGGCCGACACCATCCACCAGCAAGCCCAGCAGCAAGGCCAGCAGGCACACCAGCCCGGCCGGCCAGGCCAGCCGATGGCCGGCAGGGTGGCCGGCCGCGTCCAGCCAGGGCTGCAGGCTGGCCTCACGCTGGGCCAGGCGCTGCAGGCCCAGGTGGGCGCGCAAAGCCAGCCAGGCCGACGGTGCCGCACCTTCACCCAGCCTGCGGCGGGCTTGGCTGCCGGCCCAGTGCGCAGCGTCAGCCGCCACGGCGGAGGACTGCTCAAGCGCTTGCAGCAGCAAAACGGCACGGGCGTCGGTTTCGGTCATGCAGGTGGGCAGACGGGCGGGTGGACAAGTCGGGCGGGCATGCACCGGGTGATGGATGGCGGGCGGCGCAGCGTGCTGCGTTGGGGTGATCGGCCGTTGCGCGTGCTGTGACGAAATTGTGCAGTGGCCTGGGTGTTGCGGGCCGCGCAGCGTGCGTGCCGGCTGCAGAGGCCTGGGCATGGTCGGCGCCGTGCGCAGGCCCGTCCGGCGGCGCCGCGGGTCGGGCTGGAGGCCCGGCCAGGGGCTGCTGCCGCGTGACCGGGATCGTAGACCACCGGCCCGGCGCCGTGCGGGCGGCAGACCTGAGCTGGTCACCGTCACCGCAAGAAAGCAAATGCGAATCGTTATCATTGCAATCGTTCATCTGGAAATTCACCCGTGCCCCACCGCCACCACCCCCACCGGCATCACGGCTTGCGCAGCCACCCGGCCACCCGCCCAGGCCGCTGGGCAGGCGGTGGCTTGGCCGGGCCAGTGCTGGCGCTGCTGCTGGCCCTGGCCGGCTGTGGCGGTGGTGGTGGCGGTGCGGGAAGCAGCAGCCCGCCCGATCAGACTGGCAGCACCGCCGCGCCGGCGCTGTCGGCCCTGGCCCGCTTGGGCGAGCTGGCCTTTCATGACCCGTCGCTATCGGCCTCGGGCAAGCAGGCCTGCAGCAGCTGCCACGACCCGGACCACGGCCACGCCAGCCCCAACAGCCTGCCGGCCCAGTTGGGCGGCGCCACGCTGGCCTTGCAGGGCGGGCGCAACGTGCCGTCGCTGCGCTACCTGGCCAGCAGCAGCGCGTTCCGGTTGGCGGCGGACGGCACGCCCAGCGGCGGGTTTTTTTGGGACGGCCGCGCCGCATCGCTGCAAGCCCAAGCCGGCGCACCGCTGCTCAACCCGCTGGAGATGGCCAATACCAGCCCGGCCGCCGTGGTGCAGCGCTTGGCGCTGGCGCCCTACGCCGCGCAGTTCACCGCGCTGTTTGGCAACACCATCTTCAGCCAGCCCGAGTTGGCGTTTGCCCGCCTCACGCTGGCACTGCAGCAATACCAGCGCGAAGACCCTGAGTTCCAGCCCTTCAGCAGCCGCTACGACGCTTTTTTGCGTGGCCAGGCGGCGCTGACCCCACCCCAGCTGCGTGGCCTGGCGCTGTTCAACGCGGCCGACAAAGGCAACTGCGCGGCCTGCCATCCATCGGCCCGGGGGGCGGACGGCAGCCTGCCGCTATTCACCGATTTCTCCTACGACAAGCTGGGTGTGCCGCGCAACCCGGTGCTGCTGCAAAACGCCGATCCGGCCTACTTTGACCTGGGCTTGTGTGGCCGCAGCGACGCTGGCCTGGCCCAGCGCACCGACTTGTGCGGCGCGTTCAAAGTGCCCTCGCTGCGCAATGTGGCACTGCGTGCTGCGCTGTTCCACAACGGCCGTTTTGGCAGCCTGAAAGAGGCGCTGACGTTTTACGTGCAACGCGACACCCAGCCCGACAAGTGGTATGCGCTGCGCGCCGACGGCACGGTGGACAAGTTCAACGACCTGCCCGCGCTGTGGCGCGGCAACGTCAATACCAGCGAGGCGCCCTACAACCGCGCTGCAGGCGCCCAGCCGGCCCTGAGCGAGGCCGAAATCGACGACCTGATCGCCTTTTTGGGCACGCTGACCGACGGTTTTGTGCCCTGACCACCAGCCGCCACCCACCACCCGCTATCTCCGGAGACCACCTTGCCACTGACCCTGCCACTGAGGCTGCACCGCCTCGCCACACCCGCCGCCCTGGCCGCCGCCCTGCTGCCCGTGGCCACCGCCACCCTGTTGGCCACCAGCCCGGCCCAGGCCCAGACGGCGGTGGAAGCCGACCTGGCACGCCGCCTGGACCTGCTGGCCGCCGAGGTGCAACGCCTGCAGGCCCAGTTGCATGAGGTGCAGCAACAGCAGGCGGCACGTCCGGCAGCCGCAGCGCAAGCCACCGCACACGCATCGGCGCACGCAACGGCACCAGCATCGGCACAAGCATCGGCACAAGCGCCCGCGCAGGCCACTGCACCAGCCGCTGCACCAGCATCCTCATCCGCCCCCGCACCCACCAGCGCCCAGCCCAACACCGTGCTGAGCAGCTACGGCGAGATCAACTACAACCGGCCGCGCAAGGCCAGCCAGAACAGCCAGGCCGACCTGCGCCGCTTTGTGCTGGGCTTTCAGCACCGCATCGACGAGCAGACCCGGGTGGTGGCCGAGCTGGAGGTGGAGCACGCCGTCACGTCGGCCACCGACGCCGGCGAGGTGGCGCTGGAGCAGGCCTATGTCGAGCACCAGATCACCCCCACCTGGGCGCTGCGTGCGGGTTTGTTCTTGATGCCGATGGGCTTGCTCAACGAGAACCACGAGCCGCCCGCGTTTTTTGGCGTGGAGCGCAATGTTGTCGAGACCGCCATCATCCCCAGCACCTGGCGCGAGGGTGGGGTGCAGGCCATCGGCCAGTTTGACAACGGGTTGACGCTGCAGGCCGGTGTGTCCACCGGTTTCAACCTGAACAAATGGGATGCCACCAGCAGCGAGGCGGCCGAGGCCCCGCTGCGCTCCATCCACCAGGAGCTGGCGCTGGCCAAGGCGCGCAGCCTGGCGCTGTTTGGAGCGCTCAACTGGCGTGCTGTGCCGGGGCTGCTGGTGGGGGCCGGGCTGTTCAGCGGCGGTGCTGGCCACGGCCAGACGGCGGCACCCGCGCGCGTCACCTTGTGGGATGTGCATGCCCGCTGGACACCCGGCCGCTGGGACTTGTCGGCCCTCTACAGCCGGGGTGCGATCAGCAACACCGCAGCGCTCAACACCCGGCTGGTGGGCAGTGCCAGCTTGATCCCGGCCTCGTTTGATGGTGGCTACCTGCAGGCCGGCTACGCCGTGTGGCAGCAAGGCCGCTACAAGCTGACACCGTTTGCACGCTGGGAGCGCGTCAACACCGCCCGCAGCTACGCTGACCTGGGCCCGGGGCTGACACCGGCGGCCAGGCCGGGCCAGCGGGTGGCCACACTGGGCGCCAATTTCGACCTGGCACCCGGCATCGTGCTCAAGGCCGACGTGCAGCGCGTCCAGCACAACCCGGATGCCGACCGCAGCAGCGTGGGCCTGGGCTGGAGCTTTTGAGCCATGCAGGCACACATCAGCCTTGGCGCACTGGCCTTGCTGCCGGCCAGCGTATTTGCGGTGGACTACCTCAGCGCCGAGCAGGCCGCCCAGGCCATGTTTGGCGAGGCCGACCGCGTTGAGCAGCGTGAGCTGGTGCTGGATGCCAGCCAACTGCAGGCCCTGGCAGCCGCCGGTGTGGCGGGCCGCTCGGCACGCTGGCCGGTGCGGCTGGCCTGGCAAGGCAAACGCCTGCTGGGCCTGGTGGTGGTGGACGCGGTAGTGGGCAAGTTTGAGCTCATCAGCTACGCGGTGGGCATTGCCGCTGACGGCAGCATCAAGCAGGTCGAAATCCTGTCCTACCGCGAAAGCCACGGCCATGAGGTACGCCTGCCAGCGTGGCGGCGCCAGTTTGTCGGCAAGACCGTGGCCGCGCCACTGCGGGTGGGTGAGGACATCGCCAACATCAGCGGTGCCACCCTCAGTTGCAACCATGTCACCGATGGTGTGCGCCGCATCGTGGCGGTGGTGGACCTGGCGCGCCGCAGCGGCCAGTTGCCGGCATGACGGCGTTGACCACAGCGCAGCCCGGCCCGGCCGCGCCAGCCGGCAGGCTTGCAGCCATCGCCGCAGCCCCCGGCGCAGCGGCCTGCGCAAGCACCGACACAAGTACCGACACAAGCACCGACACAAGCGCGAGCCCCGCAGCCGGCCAAACCGGCTGGACCCGCCGTGCCCGGCCCCTGCTGGGCACGCTGGTGGACATCGGCCTGGCACCCGGCAGCCCGGCACCGGCCGCCGCGCTGGCCGCAGCCTTAGATGCCATCGCCGCGCAGCAGGCCCAGCTGTCGCGCTTTGATCCGGCCAGCGCCATCAGCCGCTTCCAGCACCTGCCAGCCGGTGCCAGCCTGGCACTGCCGGCCAGCGCCCAACGGGTGCTGCACGCCGCCCAGGCGCTGCAGCAGGCCAGTGGCGGGCTGTTTGACATCAGCCTGGGCAGCGGCCCGGCCGGCTGGCGCTGCCAGGCCGGGCGCCTGCACAAACTGCAACCCGGGGTGCAACTCGACCTCGGCGGCATCGCCAAAGGTTTTGCGGTGGACGCCGCCGTGCGCGCGCTGCAGCGTGCCGGCTGCCCGGCCGGCTGGGTCAACGCCGGTGGTGATGTGCGGGTCTACGGTGATGTGGCACTGCCGCTGCACCTGCGCGACGCCCAGCACGGCGGTGTGCGTCCGCTGGGCCAGTTGCGCGGCGGTGCTTTGGCCAGCAGCCACTTTGCGCCGGGCAGCCGCTCGCAGCTGCACCAGCTGGCGCCAGCGCTGCCGGCCGGCAGCGCGCGGGCATCTTGCCAATCGCCCCACGCAGACGCCAACCCGCAGCCAGGCTGGCAAGTCAGCGTGGCCGCCCCACGCGCGCTGTGGGCCGACGCACTGACCAAGATCGTGGCCGCCAGCAGGGATGTGCAGCACCCGCTGCTGGCCCGCCTGGGCGCCAGCGCCTGGTTGCACGGCGGCTGAATGGTCTACCGCCCCACCCTGCGACCCAGCCGCTGGCAGCGCCAGTTGTTGATGGCCACCAGCCTGCTGCTGCTGGCCAGCGGCCTGGCGTGGTTGGCGCTGCACTACCGCAGCGGCGCTGACGGCCTGCCACACCCGGCCCAGGCCTGGTTGATGCAAGTGCATGGCGCCGGCGCGATTGTGGCGTTGTTTGCCAGCGGGCTGATGGCCGGCCACCACATCCCCGCCGGTTGGCGCCACAGCGGGCACCACGGCCAGGCCAGCCAGCGCCGCAGCGGCCTGCTGCTGTGCGGCCTGCTGGGGCTGGCCGTGCTGAGCGGCTACCTGCTGTACTACTTTGCACCCGAGACCGTGCGGCCGGCGCTGGGCTGGGGCCACGCCGGGGTGGCCGTGCTGATGCTGGGGTTGGGCCTGCAACACGGCCTGCAGCACCGGCGGCGCCAGCGCCGGCACGGGCGTGTCTAGGAGCCTGTCGGGCTTGGGGAACGTCGGCTGCGAAACGGCCGCAGCGGTCCATTTTTTACCGGCTTTTTGTCCCATAGTTGAACTATGGGCCTGCAAATCCGGCAAAAACTGTCCTCGCTGGGGCCGTTTCTCGCTATCGACGCCCCAAGTCCGACAGGCTCCTAGCGGCGTGGGTGGCCGGCACACACCGGCGCACACCGGCACACACCCGCGCACTGCGCTGAAACGCCAACTGTTGACGCAAGACAAACCGAGTGCGGCCCGAACCCGCCCGGCCAAACCCGAAATGAGAGAGAATCGCATTTAGATTGATGCTGCCTCCACCCCGCCAGACCGACCACCCGACCACCCAATCACCATGACCACCCTGCTCTGCGACCTGCCCGACGGTGCCCATGCCGTGGTGCGGCAGGTGCTGGCCAACGGCCCCGGGCTGGACGACGGCCACTTGCGCCGCCTGGGTGAGTTGGGCTTTTTGCCCGGTGAACCTGTGCAGGTGCTGCACCGTGGCCCGGGCGGGCGTGAGCCACTGGCAGTGGTGGTGGGCGACACGATGTTTGCG
Organism: Betaproteobacteria bacterium; assembly: GCA_031428185.1. Classification (GTDB taxonomy): domain Bacteria; phylum Pseudomonadota; class Gammaproteobacteria; order Burkholderiales; family Burkholderiaceae_C; genus Pseudaquabacterium. The sequence goes on from JANPOW010000098.1 coordinate 7,676, forward strand.
CTGCGTCTGCTGGAGGCGCGCTGCATCCAGGTCAGCCCGGCCTGAGCCACCCCGCACCCGCACCCACCAACCAGCATGACCAGCACCACCCTGCCCCACACCCCCGCCCTGCTGCGCAGCGTGGCGCTGGTGGGCAACCCGAACTGCGGCAAAACGGCCTTGTTCAACCTGCTCACCGGGGCGCGCCAGAAGGTGGCCAACTACGCCGGTGTGACGGTGGAACGCAAGATCGGCCAGGCCCGGCTGGCGGACGGCCGCCAGGTGGCGGTGATCGATCTGCCCGGCACCTACAGCCTGCAGCCGGCCACGCCGGACGAGCAAGTGACGCTGGAAGTGATCGAAGGCCGGCGCGCCGGTGAGGACGTGCCCGACGCCATCGTGGCGGTGGTGGACGCCACCAACCTGCGCATGAACCTGCGCCTGGTGCTGGAGCTGAAACGCCTGGGCCGGCCGATGATCGTGGCGCTCAACATGGTGGACATGGCGCGCAGCCGCGGCCTGGTCATCAACACCGCCAGGTTGGCCGCCGAGCTGGGCTGCCCGGTGGTCGAGACGGTGGCGGTGCAAAGTGACGGCCATGCCGCGCTGCTGGCCCAGTTGGCCACGTGGCGGCTGCCGGCCCACCCGCCGCTGGTGACCATGCCGCCTGAAGAATCTGCCACCGAGCAGGCCAGCAACGCGGCCAACCCGCAAGCCCACGCCGCCGCGCTGCAGCACGAGGTGCGCCGCATCCTGGCCCTGGCCGCACCGCTGGCGGCCACCCGGCAACGCCTGCAACTGCGGCTGGACGGCTGGGTGCTGCACCCGGTGTGGGGCCTGGTACTGCTGGCCGTGCTGCTGTTTGTGGTGTTCCAGGCGGTGTTCTCGTGGGCCCAGCCGCCGATGGACGCGGTGAAAGCCGGCATGGCCGCACTGGCCCGGTTCACCACCGACACCATGCCTGCCGGCCCGCTGCGCAGCCTGCTGGTGGACGGTGCAATTGCCGGCGCCGGCAGCGTGCTGGTCTTTCTGCCGCAAATCCTGATCCTGTTTTTCTTCATCCTGGTGCTGGAGGATTCGGGCTACCTGCCACGCGCGGCGTTCTTGCTGGACAACCTGATGGGCAAGGTGGGCTTGTCGGGCCGGGCCTTCATCCCGCTGCTGTCCAGCTTTGCCTGCGCGGTGCCGGGCGTGATGGCCACCCGCACCATCGCGCAGTGGCGTGACCGCATCACCACCATCATGATTGCGCCGCTGATGACGTGTTCAGCCCGGCTGCCGGTGTATGCGCTGCTGATTGGCGCGTTTGTGCCCAACCGGGCGGTGGGGCCGTTCAACCTGCAGGGTTTGGTGCTGTTTGCGTTGTATGTTGCGGGGGTGGTCTCGGCCATGGGCGTGGCCTGGCTGTTCAAGGCGCTGTGGCTGAAAAACCGCTACCAGCCACTGATGCTGGAGCTGCCGCCCTACCGCTGGCCCGCCCTGCGCACCTTGGCCTTGGGCCTGTGGGAGCGTTGCCGCATTTTTGTGCGGCGGGTGGGCACCATCATCTTCTCGCTGATGGTGGTGTTGTGGTTTTTGGCCACCTACCCGGCAGCGCCGCTGGGTGCGCCGGGTGCGGCCATCCAGTACAGCTTTGCCGGCCAGCTGGGCGGCGTGCTGGAGCATCTGTTTGCGCCCATCGGCTTCAACTGGCAGATCTGCATCGCGCTGGTGATCGGCCTGGCCGCGCGTGAGGTGGCAGTGGGTGCGCTGGGCACGGTGTACGCACTTTCCGCCGCCGGTGATGCAGTGGCCGAGCACCTGACACCGGTGATTGCGCACAGCTGGTCACTGGCCACCGCCTTGTCGCTGCTGGCCTGGTATGTGTTTGCGCCGCAGTGCATCTCCACGCTGGCGGCTGTGAAGCGCGAGACCAACGGCTGGCGTTACCCGCTGGCGATGGCGGCCTACCAGTTTGCGCTGGCCTATCTGGCCAGCTTCATCACCTACCGGGCCGCACTGTGGCTGGTGGCCTGAGCGACATCGCCATGCAAACGCTGATCGCTTTGTTGATCGTGGCGGGCTGCGCCGCCTACGCCAGTTGGACGCTGATGCCGCAAGCCTGGCGTGCGGCGCTGCAGCGGCGCTTGACCGGCCGCGCCCCCGCAGCGGCCAGTGGCTGTGGCGCGTGTGACGGCTGCGCCGGCAAACCGGCGGGTGGCAGCGCGGCAGCGGCAGGGCCTGCCCGCAGCGCCGTGATCACGCTGCACCGGCGGCCACCGGCGGCCGGCAAACCACCGCCAGCACACTGACGGCTGCGGCTGCGGCGGCGGCGGCAACGGCGGCTGCAGGCCTCACGCCACGCAGGTGCGGTTTTTGCCCGCTTGCTTGGCCTCGTAAAGGCCTTCATCGGCACGGCCCAGTGCGGCCTCCATCGTCTCGCCCGGGCGCCAGGCGGTGACACCGGCCGAGAAGGTGACAAACACCTCGCGGCCCAGGTGCATGAACAGGCTGGCGCTGAGCTGGCGCTGCAGCCGGGTCAACACCGCGCTGGCGTCGTCCAGCATGGTGGCCGGCAGCAGCAGCACAAACTCCTCACCACCAAAACGGGCGATGCAATCCACCGGGCGCAGCCACTCCTTGACGCGCAGCGCCAGGCTTTGCAGTGCCACATCACCGGCCGCGTGGCCCAGGCTGTCGTTGAGCTTCTTGAAGTTGTCGATGTCGATCAGGCCCACCGCCAGCGGTGCCACGGCGGCCGGGTTGGCCGGATTGGCTGCAGCGGCTTCGGCCGCGCGCTCGGCCCGCGCCTTCTCGCGGTCAAAAGCCAGCGCCAGACCACGCCGGTTGGCCACCTGGGTCAGCACGTCGGTGGTCAGCTCACCGTGCACCCGGCGCAACTCGTCTTCCAACGCCTGCACCCGGCTTTGCAAGGCAGTGGCGCGGGCATGCTCGGCGGCCATGCGGTCGCGGGCGCCGGCCACCAGCGCATGCACGGTGCGGCTCTCGCCGGCCAGCTCACGCACCACGTCGGCCAAGCTGGCCAGCGAATCGGCCGATTCAATGCCCTGCAGGCAGGCGCTCAGCTTGTCGTTGAACTGGCCGGTGGCCCCGGCCAGGCCGCCCAGCTCTTGCAGCACCTCACGCACCAGCTGTTTGATGGCGTCGCGCGCCAGCAGCCGCTCACTGCGCAGGGCACGCTGGCGGGTGCGGGTGTCGTCCAGCAGGTGGCGCGCGGCGCGCACGGCGCGGGCGCTGTGGCTGCCGTCCAGCCGCTCTTGCAGGTGGCTGGCGGCCACCGCCACCGGGTTGCTGTCTTGCGCCGCCTCGCTCTCGTCGGCCAGGCCCTGGGTGAGCGATTGGCACAAGGCCATCAGCTCATCCACCAGCTCATGCCGCAAGCCCAGCAGGCAGCGTGCGCGTTGGCACACCAGTGCCACCGCAGCGGCCAGCTCGGCGCTGGCGCCTTCGCTGCTGATGCGGCTGGCCAGCGCGGCCAGCGTGTCGGCCAGCTCCACGGCACGTGGCTCGCCGGTGGGCAGGCCGGCACGCACGGTGGCCTGCAAGGCGTCAACGATGCGTGGGTGCTCGTCAGGCGGCGTGGCAGTGGCAGTGGCAGTGGCAGTGGCAGTGGCAGTGGCAGTGGCAGTGGCAATGGCAGTGGCAATGGCAGGCGGCGCAGCAGCCACCAGGGCCAGCGGGGCCAATGTGGCCAATGTGGCCAATGTGGCCAACGCGGCCGGTGCGGCCGGTGCCGGCAAGCGCGCATCCGCCGTTGGCGCCAAGGGCGCCAGTGCGCTGTCCACCGCATCCACATCGGCGTCGGGCTGGTCGGCCTCCCAGGCGCTGATCAATTGGCCCAGCCGCTGCTGCAAGCGCTGGGCGTCGCTGCGGCTGCCGTCCAGCACGCGCTGCAGGCTGTCTTTCTTGCGCGCGCCAGTCCAGTGGCGGGCGCCACGCTCCAGGCCACGCGTCAGCCTGTCGATCACTTGCGCCCAACTGCGGGCGTGTGCGGCAGCGGCCTCGGCGCTGCGGTCCAGCGCGCGCTGCAAGTCATCAAAACGGGCATCCATCAGCGCGTCAGCCAGCTCACCGCGCAGGCTGGCGTCGTCGGTCACGCGCATCACCAGGCGCTCGATCTGCGGCTTGGCGTGGGCGGGCAAGCTGCCCTCTGGCGGCAGCGGCGCACCGGCCTCGTCAGCGTAGGCGCGGGCGTAGTGGGCGGGGGTGGGCTCGAGCTGGGCCTGGGCCAGGCGGCGCAGTGCGCCTTTGGCCAATTGGGCCGGCGAGACCAGTGCGCCGCTGCTTGGGGTGGACATATCACTCAACGGGCAACTCCGACAACGGATGGGGATGGGGCCAGCAGCGGGCCGTGCGTGGGTGTGGGTGTGCGCGTGCGCGTTGACGCCGCAGACGAATGGGCCAGCTCAACACCCGTTAACGGCCAACGCGGGGCCAACTAAAGCCCGACTGAATGCCAACCAGGCGCCAACCAAGCGCCAACCTGGCGCCCGCTCAAGGCCGGCGCACCAGCGTGCTGCGCGGCGGGTCAATGTAGTCGGCCCCCGCCTGCACAATCCACGGCGCTTTGCGCGGCAGCACGGTCTGCTGCAGCCACAGCTCCAGATCGTCTGGCGGGATCGGCCGGCTGAACAAGAAGCCCTGCATCACGGTGCAACCCAGCCGGTGCAGCACTTCCATCTGGCGCATGTTTTCCACGCCTTCAGCGATCACCCGCAGGCCCAGTGACCGGGCCAGCGCGATGATGGCCGTGACCACCGCCGAGCTTTGCGGCGTGATGCCCAGATCACGCACAAAGCTGCGGTCGATCTTCAACTCGCTGATGGGCAGCGTGGTGAGGTAGGCCAGGGATGAATAGCCGGTGCCAAAGTCGTCGATGGAAATCTCGACGCCGATCTCGGTGAGCCGGTGCAGGCACGGGATGACGTTCTGCAAATCCTTCATCAACCCGGTTTCGGTGATCTCCAGCTGGATGGCGCGGTGCGGCACACCGTAGGCCGAGACCGACTGGTGGATGGTTTCGACCAGGTCACTGCGCTCAAACATGCGGTTGGGCAGATTGACGGCAATCGAATCGGCAAAGCCGAAATTGACCGCCCAGATCTTGGCCTGCCGTGCCGCCTCGCGCAGCGCCCATTCGGACAGCGGCACGATGAGCCCGGTTTCTTCAGCCAGCGGGATGAAATCAGCCGGCGCCACCAGCGTGCTGCCACGCTGCCAGCGCATCAGCGCTTCAGCGCCCACCATGCGGGCTGAGCGCACGTCGATCTTGGGCTGGTAGTGCAGCACCAGCTCGTTGCGCTCGATGGCCTTGTGCAGCGCCGATTCAAGCTCCAGCTTTTCGCGCCCGCGCCCGGCCAGCATGGGGCTGTAAATGGCCGCCGCGTTGCGCCCGGTATTTTTGACCGAGTACATTGCCACGTCGGCGTTGCGCATCAGGTCGGCCACCGACAAGCCGTCATTCGGGTACATCGAGATGCCCACGCTGGCGGTGACAAAACACTCTTGCCCACCCACCCACACCGGCTCTCGCATGGCCTCCAGGATGCGGCCGGCCACGCGGTCGGCGTCGTCCTCGTCGACCACCTCGGGCAGCAGCGCGATAAATTCATCCCCGCCCAGCCGGCCCACCGCTTCCAGCGTGCGGTGGCTGCGCAGGCCGGCGCTCTCCAGGGCGGTGTCCATCACCTGGTCGCTGTGGCGCACACAACTGCGCAGGCGGCGTGCCACCTCGACCAGCAATTCGTCCCCCGCCGCATGGCCCAGCGTGTCGTTGATGACCTTGAAGCGGTCCAGGTCGATCAGCAACATCGACAAGCGGTGGCCCAGGCGACGCGCGTGGTCGAGTGCGCGCTCGGTGCGCCAGATCAGCTGGCGCCGGTTGGGCAGACCGGTGAGTGCATCAAAGTTGGCCAGGTGGCGGATACGGTCTTCGGCCACCCGGCGGTCGGTCACGTCTTGCACGATGCCGGTGTAGCCCACCGCATGGCCGTGCTCGTTGAACTCAGGCTCGGCCTCGACATGCAAGACCCGGCCGCGGCCGTCAGGCAGGTTGACCGGCACGTCGATGGCCAGCACCGTGCTCTGGGTTTGCACGCCGTTCAACACCCGGGTCAGGCCGCGGCGCTGCGGCATGGGCACTAGGCGGATCAACTGGCGCAGCGTCACGCTGTCCTGCGGGCCGTAGCCAAAAACCCGCAAGGCCTCAGGTGCCAGACTGAGGCTGCCAGCCGACGCCGCAAACGGGCCGGCACCAAAACTGGCGACCAGCGGTTTGCGCCAATCAAAGCTGCCCATGCGGGCCAGGTCCTGGGCACGCGCCAACTTGCTTTTGCTGCGCTCCAACTCCAGCCGGGTGCGTGATGAGCGCAGCAGATAACGCAGCCGGCCTGACAGCAGGCTCCACTGGTTGCTCTTGACGAAGAAGTCCGTGGCGCCAACCTGATAGGCACGCGTGATGGACGCTTCGTCGTCCAGGCCGGTGAGCATCAGCACGGGCATGTTCTCGAAGCCGCTGAGGCCACGCAGGGCCTGGCAGGTGGCAAAGCCGTCCAGCCCGGGCATCACCGCATCGAGCACCATGATCTCTGGCGTCCAGTCAGCCAGCATGCGCAGCGCTTGTTCACCGCTGTTGGCTTCGACGATCTCAAAACCGCGCTCGCTCAGGGCCACGGCGGTGAGCATCAGCGTCACCTCGTCGTCGTCAACCAGCAAGACCTTGGGCCGCTCCGGGGAGTCGTCAGCGTCGAAGGCGTGGGGCAAGCTCATTGAAGCGCGATGCTAAGACGGAACCAGCAATTGGTGAACAGCAGCATCAACATGGCCTGCTTCAATTTCCAGCGTGTCAAGAATTGCCGGCAGATCGTCCAGGCGGGCGTCACGCAGGGCCTGCTCAGCTTGCCCGCACAAGGACGACAGCCCCAGCGCGCCCACACTTGCCGACGAGGATTTTAGGGTGTGCGTCACCAGCTTGACCGTGTCGGGCTGGAACGGAGAACGCGCCGCCACCAATTGCCCCATCAGGCGGGCTAATGAGCTGCGGTAAGCCGACAGCACCCGTGGCAACAATTGGTTAGCACCGGTCGGGTCAAGCTGGGCCAGACTGGCCAGCGCGTGGGCGTCCAGCAGGTGATGGGCGGCCTGCGTCTGGGGGGTGCGGGCTTGCTGGGCTGGCAAAAGTGTCGGGTCGGTCATGTGGCGGCGGCGGCTGGGTGGGAGGTGTGCAGCAACGTGGCTGCAGCGTTTCGCACCCGCACGCAGCATGTCTTGCCCGTTGCGGGGCGTCAATCGAGACAGCTTGACACTGGCCCCCCCGGCGTGGCGCCACCTTGCACCACGGCGCCATAGGCTGCGCCAGGTAGCGGTGCTGCGGTGTCGGCCCAGCCGCGGATGGCGACGGCATGCCTTTGTTTCGGTCTGACGGCAGACAACTTGAGCGCAGCACCTGGCGGCCACCCACCGTGCCCCGCGCCGGGACGCCGTCAACGGCGCCATACAACAAAACACCGTCCGTACAATCCTTTTCATGTCGCGCGACCGTGAAGCCGGGTCTTCTGCAGCGGGCGGCCCACTGCCGGCTGCCTGGCCTGCGTTGCCGCTGGTCTTGCTGGCTACGGCCATCGTGGCCGCGCTGCTGGCCGGCCACAGCCATTTTTCGTCGTGGCTGGCGGCGCTGGCCTTGGTCTTGACGGCTGCCGGTGCTTTGCTGTGTGGTGCCTTCTGGAGCCGCCACCGCCAACTCGACCGGCTGCGCGATGCGCGCATGCAGTCCCACCTGTTGGGCCAGCTGTTGGACGTCTGGTGCTGGCAGACCGACGCCCAGCACCGCTTGGTGCGGCTGCAGCCACCACACGGCGCGCCGGCGTCGGCCTGGGTTTCGGGCGTGTTTGCAGCCGACACACCAAGTGGCGACAGCTTTGCCGGTGCGCTGCTGTGGCAGCGCTTTGACGACAGCGCCCACAGCCTGCAGGCGCGGCTGCAGGCGCAAGCCCCGCTGGGTGAGCTGGCCGTGCTGCAAGCCGCCGGCCCGGACGGCACCCGCCCGGACCCCGCCGTGGCTGCGCCACTGCGGCCCTGGCGCTTGCGCGGCACACCACGCTTTGATGCCCGTGGCCACTTTGCCGGCTTCTTGGGCGTGGCCTGGCCGACCGACCATGACGAGGCCCACCGCACCGCGCAGCAGGGTTTTGAAGCCTTGCTGCAACACGGCCCCACCGCGCTGTGCCTGGCCAGCCGGGCCACTGACGGGTCGGGCTGGCGGCTGCAGCGTGCCAACCCTGCCGCCTGCACCGTGCTGGGCCTGGCCCAGGCACCGGACGGCCAACAAGCCTGGCAGCAAGCCCTGGCGGGCCTGCCGGATGGCCTGCGCGAGAGCGTGCTGGCGCTGGGCGAGGGCCAGGCGCTGGACAGCAACGGCTGGCGCCTGCGGCTGGACGCGGTGGGCAATGGCCTGCTGCTGGCCCTGGCACCGCTGGCCAGCGGCAACGACCCGCAACAGGCCACGTTGGCGGCCGAACATGCCGCCTTCAGCTACACCATCTCACATGATTTGCGGGCACCGATCCGCGTGGTCGAGGGTTTTGGCCGCATCCTGAAAGAGGACTACGGCAACGCGCTGGACCGGGTTGGCCGGGATCACCTGGACCGGGTGATGGGCGCTGCCGCCCGCATGAACCACATGATCGACGCGCTGTTGTCGGTCTCGCGCCTGTCCACCCAGCCGCTGGCGCACCAGCCGGTCAACCTGTCGCAGCTGGCGCAGTGGGTGCTGGATGACCTGCAACGGGCGGCACCCGAGCGCACAGCGGCCGTGCACATCGCCCCCGGCATGACGGTGCAGGGTGACCCCACCCTGCTGCGCATGGCGCTGGAAAACCTGCTGGGCAATGCCTGGAAATACAGTGCCAAGGTGGCGCAGGCGCAGATCCGGTTTGAGCTGACCGAGCAGGACGGGCGGCCGGTGTACTGCATCTGCGACAACGGCGCAGGTTTTGACATGCGCTTTGCCGACCGGCTGTTTGGCGTGTTCCAGCGCCTGCACAGCAGCAGCGATTTCCCGGGCACCGGCGTGGGCCTGGCATCGGTGCGGCGCATCTTGCGGCGCCACGGCGGCAGCGTCTGGGCCGAGGGAGAGGTGGGCCGGGGGGCAAGCTTTTACTTCACGCTGAAGGGCTGAAAGCAGCGCCGGCGCGGCGCGTCAAGCGTGGGGGCTTGAAGGCTTCAGCCCTGGCCGGGCCGGGCCAGCAACTCCACAGCGTCCAGCAGGCGGGCGGCCTGGTCGGCCAGGCCGCGCTGCTCGTCTTGCGCCAGTTTTTGCAAGCGTGCCAAGGCCTGTCCACGCTGCAGGGAGTAGCGGTGCATCAGCACGCCCACGGCCATTGGCACCAGATCCGTCAGCAGGTCGCTGGCCGGCGTGGCGGCCGCTGCCGTGGCCGCTGGCGCCTGGCCTGCGCTGCGGCCACTGCCGGCACTGCCCGCACTTCGTGACGGCAGATTGGCAAACGCCGCCGCCACCGCCGGCAGGATCTGGCCGATGTCCAGCGGCTTGACCAGGTAGGCCACCGCACCCAGCAACTTGACCTTTTGCACCGTGTCGTCGTCGGCAAAGGCCGAGAGGAACATGAAGGGCAGGTGCAACTGGTCACGCAGGTAGGCGGCCACGTCGAACCCGCTCATGCCCTCCATGCGGATGTCGAGCAGCGCCAGGTCGGGCCGGTGCTCACGCGCCAGCAGGATGGCGTCGTCACCGTTGTCCGCGTCAATCACGGTATAGCCGGCCTGCGCCAGGCCGTGGGTCACGGTGGCCAGCACCAGCCGGTCATCGTCCACCACCAAAATCGTGCCTTTGTCGGCCATGGTTGTTGGGTGTTGTGCAGATCGGCCAATTGTGGCGTGCGGCGCGCTGCGGTGGGCCTACAACGGCTCCAGCAGGCTGATGCTGGGCGGCACCAGCACGATGCGGGCGGCCACCTCGGTGCCGTCTTGCACCAGCGTCAGGGTGGCGGTGCGGCGCGGCAGCAAGGCGCGCACCAAGCCAAGCCCAGACACACCCGGCGGCACTTGGGCCAGGCTGAAGCCGGCCTTCAGCTGGCCGGGGTTGTAGATGCTGATGGCCAGGCGGGCCTCGTCGCAGTGCAGCACGCAGCGGATATCGCCCGGCGCGCTGTGCTTGATGGCGTTGGTCAGCAGCTCGTTGATGGTCAGCGCGATGGGGATGGACTCAGCCTCGGGCAGCGCAAAGCGGTGTGGTGGTGTGCCCTGCACCTGCACCAGCACCGCCCGCCCGAAGGTGCGCTGCACGCTGGCAGTGATGGCCTCGATCAGCGGCAGGATGCGCAGCGGCCCGCTCACCCCCACCTGCAGCCCGTGCACCTGGGCGATGGCCTGCACCTGGCCCACCGCCTCGCTGATCAGCGCGGCCACCTCGGGCCGGCGCGCTGCGGTCTGCTGCAGCAGGCCGGCCACGCCTTGCAGGTTGTTCTTGATGCGGTGGTGTACCTCTTTGACCAGCATCTCGCGCTGCGATACCGCAGCATCGAAGCGGGCCTGCTCGGCTACCCGTTGCTCGGTCACATCACTGGCCACCAGCAGCAGCTGGGGGCCGCTGCCCGAATCGAGCGAGACGATGCGCATGTCCCAGGTGCTGGCGCTGGTGGCGCTGGTGGCGCTGGTGGCGCTG
>JANPOW010000099.1:0-5427 GCA_031428185.1 Betaproteobacteria bacterium
CGCAGCGCGCGCACCCGCCCAAGCCGCGCCGCCCGCCCGCCCGCCCAAGCCCCAGATTGCACCGGGCTTGCCACCTGTTTCAGCGGATAGCCCACCCGCTGCTCACGGTGAAATACAGGCCGGCGGCCATCTGGCGCACGCCACACCGAGGACCGCCATGCCCGCCTGGTTGATCGCCCTGGACCGCCACTTCCCGGTGCGCTGGCTCACCCTGGCTGCGGCTGCCGTGCTGTTGCTGGCCGGCTTGACGCACTGGCTGCTGGGCGGCCAGGGCCAGGGCGGGGCGCTGGCCGGTGGTGCTGGTGCGGCGGTGCTGGCACTGGGCTGGCATGACCTGCGCCAGACCCGCCACGCGCTGCTGCGCAACTACCCCGTCATCGGCCACCTGCGCTTTTTGTTTGAGTGGATTCGGCCCGAGATCCGCCAGTATTTTTTGGAGAGTGACCGCGAGGCGGTGCCCTTCTCGCGCCAGCAGCGCAGCCTGGTCTACCAGCGCAGCAAGGGTGAATCGGACAAGCGGCCGTTTGGCACCCAGCTGGCCGTGATGGAGCCGGGTTATGAGTGGATCAACCACTCGCTGCAGCCCAGCGTGCTGGCCGGGCAGGATTTCCGCATCAGCATCGGCGGTGCGCGCTGCAGCCCGCCGGATTCGGCCAGCCTGTTCAACATCTCGGCGATGAGTTTTGGCGCGCTCAGTGCCAACGCCATCATGGCGCTCAACAAGGGCGCCAAGGCCGGTGGGTTTGCGCACGACACCGGTGAAGGCTCGATCAGCAGCCACCACCGGCTGCACGGCGGTGATTTGATCTGGGAGATCGGCTCGGGCTACTTTGGCTGCCGCGACGGTGCGGGCCGCTTCAACGATGAAAAATTCAGCGCCAACGCACGTGATCCGCAGGTCAAGCTGATCGAGCTGAAGCTGAGCCAGGGCGCCAAGCCCGGCCACGGGGGCGTGCTGCCCGGCCCCAAGGTCAGCGCCGAGATTGCTGCTGCGCGTGGTGTGCCGGTGGGGGTGGACTGTGTCTCGCCGTCCGCGCACAGCGCGTTTTCAAGCCCCATCGAGATGCTGCAGTTCATGGACAAGCTGCGCCGCTTGTCGGGTGGCAAGCCGGTGGGCTTCAAGCTGTGCATCGGCCACCCGTGGGAGTGGTTTGCGCTGGCCAAGGCCATGCTGGAGACCGATTTGCTGCCCGATTTCATCGTGGTGGACGGCGGTGAGGGCGGCACCGGCGCAGCGCCGCTTGAATTTACTGACCATGTTGGCGCGCCGCTGCAGGAGGGCTTGCGCCTGGTGCACAACACGCTGGTGGGCCTGGGGCTGCGCAGCCGCATCCGGATTGGCTGCGCCGGCAAGATCGTCAGCGCGTTTGACATCGCCCGGGCCCTGGCGCTGGGGGCGGACTGGTGCAACTCGGCGCGTGGTTTCATGTTTGCGCTGGGTTGCATCCAGGCCCAGCACTGCCACACCGGCGCCTGCCCCACCGGCGTGGCCACGCAAGACGCCAAACGCCAGCAGGCGCTGGTGGTGCCCGACAAAGCACAACGGGTGCAGCACTTCCACCGCCAAACCTTGGAGGCGCTGCAAGAGCTGGTGCAGGCCGCCGGGCTGCAGCACCCCAACCAGATCAGCGCGGCCCACATCGTGCGCCGCACTGCCGACCAGGAGGTGCGCCTCTTGTCCAATCTGCTCATCACCGTGGCGCCTGGCGCCTTGTTGGCCGCCGAGCGTGGCCAGGCCGATTGGCCGCACAAGGTCTTCAGCCTGTACTGGCCGCTGGCGCGCAGTGGCAGTTTTCAGCCGGCCCAGCCGGCTATGCCTGCAGCGCCCACGCTGCCCGTTGGCAGTGGTCAAGCGCCGCTGCGCGGCGATTTTGGCCAGCCTGCCGCGCTGCCCATCACCACACCCGCCAGCGCCGCGTTGGCCTGACACAACGCCGCGTGGCCGCTCGCCTGCCGGGTTGGCAAGCGGGCGTGATTTTCATCACGGCGCACCACCTGCCGGTGCAGGCACAGCCGCTGTGCCCCCACAAGGTAGGGGTGCGGCATGCTCACAAAATCACCAAAATGAAAAAATCACCAGTACCGGCCAGGCACCATGCAATCCCTTTTGTTGGCAACGCACGACCGCAACCAGGCCACCGTCTGGCATGCCGCGCTGAGCGCCACGGGCCTGTGGAATCTGCATGACCCGGTGCACAGCTTTGCCGAGGTGCGCCGGTCCATCGTGCTGCGCAGCACCGCGCTGCTGGTGACGGATGTGCGCCTGCGTGACGGCACGGTGGCAGACATGGTGCGGGTGCTGCGCCCGGTGCAGGGTGAGGCCCGGGCGCAGGTGCTGGTGCTGTGTGAGACCGAGTCCGAGCCGCTGCTGCTGGAAGCGCTGCAGGCCGGTGCCAGCAACTTTTTTGTCAGCGTGGGCGCACAGCCCGGCGCACTGGCCACCCGGGTGCGTGACACCCTGGCCGGGGACACCGATATCGCACCCTGGATTGCACGCCGCCTGCTGGACCACTTTGGTGCCGGCGCAGGCACTGGCAGCCACGCCGTGCGCCGCCACGCGGTGGAAGACATGAGCAACCCGCTGGCTTTGACAGCGGCAGAGCGCATGCTGCTGCGCCAGTTGGCGGTGGGTGAGCGGCTGGTGGACGTGGCGTGCCACGCGGGTGTGCGCCCGCCGGAGATTTTTGAGCGGCTGCGCAGCATCTACCGCAAGATGCAGTGGACCTTGCGCGCTGGTGACCTGCAGTTGCACTGAGCCGCACGGCCCGGCGCTGCAGGGCAGCAGCGTCAAGCCGTGGGTGGCGCGGTGTCGATGAAGCTCTGGCGCGCCGCCAGCTTCTCGGCCAGCTTGGCCAGGTTGGGGTGCTCGGCACGCCAATCGATGTGGCCAAAGCGGAAATCAAGATAGGCCAGCGCACAGCCCACCGCCACATCGGCCAGCGTGAAGTGGTTGCCGTTGCACCAGGGCTTGTCACCCAGGCCCAGGCTCATGGCCTTGAGCGCAGCGCTGACACGGCTCATCTGGCGGTCAATCCAGGCCTGGCAGCGTTGGCCCTCACGCGGGCCCCAAGTGGCCTCGATGCGGGCCAGCAGCAGGGCGTCACAGGTGCCGTCAGCCAGCGCCTCCCAGGTGCGCACCTCCACCCGCTCACGGCCTGAGGGGGGGATCAGCTTGCCCACTGGCGACAGGGTGTCCACGTATTCCACGATCACGCGTGAGTCAAACACCGCCTCGCCACCCTCCATCACCAGGCAGGGCACCTTGCCCAGCGGGTTGGACTTGAGCATCGCGTCGCTGCCCCACACGTCTTCGATCACCAGTTGGTAGTCAAGCTTTTTCTCGGCCATCACCACGCGCACTTTGCGCACGTAGGGGCTGGTGAGTGATCCGATGAGTTTCATGATTTTGTGTTTGTAACGGGATGTCCCTGGCGATTTCATTCTAGCCAAGCGGGCTGTTGGCGCTGCTTTCGGCAGCACAGCAAGCACCCCCCTTGGTTGACGGATTGACGGGTTGGCGGGTGTCCGGCCACGCGGTCAGCGTTGCAAGGTCCAGTCCACCGTGGTCGGCCGGCCGGGCAATGCCAATGCCGCAGTGGCCGGCGGTGTGCTGGCCAACACCTTGCCACGCCGGACGACCTGCAGCCGGGTGGCGCGCAGGCGCAGCGCCTCTACCACCGAGCGCGCCTGCAGCAGCACAAAGTCAGCGTGGCAGCCCACGGCCAGGCCGTAGCCGTCCAGCCCCATCACTTTGGCCGCGTTGATGGTGACGGCGTCGAATGCAGCCTGCATCTGCGCCGGGCTGGTCATCTGCGCCACATGCAGGCCCATTTGCGCCACCTCCAGCATGTCGGCCGAGCCCAGGCTGTACCACGGGTCCAGCACGCAGTCGTGGCCAAACGCCACGTTGACGCCAGCGGCCAGCAACTCGGGCACCCGCGTCATGCCGCGCCGTTTGGGGTAGCTGTCATGGCGGCCCTGCAGGGTGATGTTGATCAGCGGGTTGGCTACTGCATGCACACCGGCCTCTTTGATCAACGGGATCAGCTTGCTGACGTAGCCGTTGTCCATCGAGTGCATGGACGTGAGGTGCGAGCCGGTGACCCGGCCCTGCAGCCCCAACCGGTTGGCGTGGAAGGCCAGGGTCTCGATGTGGCGCGACAGCGGGTCGTCAGTCTCGTCACAGTGCATATCCACCCGCAGGCCACGCCGGGCGGCCAGCTCACACAGCAGCTTCACGCTCTGGGCGCCCTGCTCTGCGGTGCGCTCCAAGTGCGGGATGCCGCCCACCACGTCCACACCCAAATCCAGCGCACGCTGCAAATTGGCCAGCGCGCCCGGCGCGCGCAGCAGGCCGTCCTGCGGAAACGCCACCAGTTGCAAATCAAGATAGGGCGCCACCTGGCGCTTGACCTGCAGCAGCGCCCGCACCGCCAGCAGGCGCTCATCACACACGTCCACATGGCTGCGGATGGCCAGCAGGCCATGTGCCACGGCCCAGTCGCAGTAGTGCAGCGCACGTTCGACCAGCGCGTCGTGGGTCAGCAGCGGTTTCAGCTCACCCCACAGCGCGATGCCTTCCAGCAGGGTGCCGCTGGCATTGATGCGCGGCAGGCCGTAGCTCAGCGTGGCGTCCAGGTGGAAGTGGGCATCCACAAACGGCGGACTGAGCAGCCAGCCCTGGGCGTCGATCTCCAGCGCCCCCGCCGGCGCCGGCTGGCCGGCAAACAGCTGTGGGCCGATGGCGGCTATGCGGCCTTGCTGCACCAGCAGGTCGATGCTGGTGCGGCCGTCGGGCAGGGTGGCGTTGCGGATCAGCATGGGGGGCCTTTTGTCGGCGGGCGAAGCACTTGGGCAGCACAGACCGCTGCGGGTTGGCAACGGCAACGGCGATGGCGATGGCGATGGCGATGGCGATGGCGATGGCGATGGCATCATCAAATCATGCTCAGCCCGCAACAGCAACTTCAGTACCAGACCAACGGCTACCTGGTGCTGCCCGGCTTCAAGACCGCCGCACAGATCAGCGCGCTGCGCCAGCGTGCGCTGCAGATCGTCGATGCGTTTGATGCCGACAGCCACCGCGCCATCTTCTCCACCACCGACCAGGCCAGGCGCAGTGCAGGCGCTGATTTTTTGCAGTCGGCCAGCGGCGTCCAGTGCTTTTTTGAAGAAGAAGCGTTTGACGCCCAGGGCGAATTGCGCCAGGCCAAAGCCTTGTCGATCAACAAGATCGGCCATGCGATGCATGACCTGGACCCGGTGTTTGCACAGTTCTCGCACGGCCCTGCGCTGGGCTCTATGCCGTTTCGTGTGGAACGCAACATTCACAGTTTTGCCTGCCGGCGGCCACCCGTCCCCCGCCCTTCCCGCCGGCGGGAAGGGAGCGAGTCGCCCCCTGCCGTCAGCCCCGGCATGTGACTGTTG
>JANPOW010000100.1:0-32704 GCA_031428185.1 Betaproteobacteria bacterium
GACAAACGCCGCCTTGAGCCGCGCAAAGTCGTGGCCGTAGGTGTCCATGTGGTCGGCGTCGATGTTGGTGACCACACTCATCACCGGCATCAGGTTCAGGAAGGACGCGTCGCTCTCGTCGGCCTCGACCACGATGTAGTCACCCGAGCCGAGGCGGGAATTGGCGCCCGCCGAATTGAGCTTGCCGCCGATCACGAAAGTCGGGTCCAGCCCGGCCTCGGCCAGGATGCTGGTGACCAGCGAGGTGGTGGTGGTCTTGCCGTGGGTGCCGGCAATCGCGATACCGGACTTGAGCCGCATCAACTCGGCCAGCATCACCGCGCGCGGTACCAGCGGAATGCGCCGGGCACGGGCCGCCAGCACCTCGGGGTTGTCGCCCTGTACGGCCGTGGAGGTGACCACGGCCTGGGCGTCGCCGATGTGGCCGGCCGCATGGCCGATGAAGACCCGGATGCCCAGCTCACCCAGGCGGCGCGAAGTGGCGCTGTCGGACAAGTCCGAGCCCGAGACAGCGTAGCCCAGGTTGTGCAGGATCTCGGCGATGCCGCTCATGCCGGCACCACCGATGCCGACGAAATGGATGCGCTTGACGGCGTGTTTCATGCGCGGCTCTCCCGCGGGCTGGTGCCGCTGGTCGTCAGCACCACAGCCCACCAGCGTGACAACGCGCTGTACCTGGCGGGGCATGGCGCGGCGCTGCACTTGCCGCAAGCCGGTCTCACGCCGCAATCACTGGCGGCGCAATTGCAAGCACTTGACCGGCCCACGCTGCTGGTGATGGCCCAACACGCCCGCGCGCTGGCCAAGCCCAACGCCGCCGCACGGGTGGCAGACGAACTCGACAAACTGGTGCAACAACCGGTGACCACACCATGAAACACGCCGTCAAACACATCCACTTCGTTGGCGTGGGCGGCGCCGGCATGAGCGGCATTGCCGAGATCCTGCACAACCTGGGCTACACGGTGTCCGGCTCTGACCTGGCCGACAGCCCCACCTCGCGCCGGCTGGCGGACTTGGGCATCCATGTGTTTGTCGGCCACGCCGCCGGCAACATCGCTGGCGCCCAGGCCGTGGTCACATCCACTGCGGTGCGCGGTGACAACCCCGAGGTGCTGGCCGCCCGAGTGCAGCGCATCCCGGTGGTGCCACGCGCGGTGATGCTGGCCGAGCTGATGCGTCTGAAATCCGGCATTGCCATTGCCGGCACCCACGGCAAGACCACCACCACCTCGCTGGTGACCAGTGTGCTGGCCGAGGCCGGGCTGGACCCGACGTTTGTGATCGGCGGCAAGCTCAATTCAGCCGGTGCCAATTCCCGCCTGGGCTCGGGCGACTACATCGTGGTGGAGGCCGACGAGAGTGATGCGTCGTTCTTGAACCTGCTGCCAGTGATGAGCGTGGTGACCAACATCGACGCCGACCACATGGACACCTACGGGCACGACTTTGCGCGCCTGAAACACGCGTTCATTGATTTCCTGCACCGCATGCCGTTTTACGGCGCGGCCATCGTTTGTGGCGACGACCCCGGTGTGCGCAGCATCCTGCCCATGGTGTCGCGCCCCGTCGTCACCTACGGCCTGGGTGAGGACGTGCAGATTCGCGCGGTGGATGTGCAACACCTGCCCGGTGGCCAGATGCGGTTCACCTGCCAGCGCCGCAACGGCGTGGTGATGCCGGACCTGCACATCACCCTCAACCTGCCCGGTGAGCACAACGTGCGCAACGCGCTGGCGGCAATTGCGGTGGCGGCCGAGCTGGAGCTGCCTGATGCACCCGTGGTGGCCGCGCTGGCGGCGTTTTCGGGTGTGGGCCGGCGCTTTCAGCGCTACGGTGATCTGCCTGTGGCTGACGCCCAGGGCGGGGGTGAGTTCACCCTGATCGACGACTACGGCCACCACCCGGTGGAGATGGCCGCGGTGATTGCTGCGGCACGCGGCGCCTTCCCGGGCCGGCGCCTGATGCTTGCCTTTCAACCGCATCGGTACACCCGCACGCGGGACTGTTTTGAGGATTTTGTGAAGGTCATGGGCACGTCCGACGCGGTGCTGCTGACCGAGGTGTACGCCGCCGGTGAATCACCCATCGTGGCCGCAGACGGTCGCGCCCTGGCGCGTGCGCTGCGGGTGGCCGGCCGTGTCGACCCGGTGTTTGTGGACGACGTGGCCGACCTGCCCGCCACCATCGTGCAGCAGGCACGTGGTGGCGATGTGGTGATCACGATGGGCGCCGGCACCATCGGCGCAGTGCCGGTCCGTGTGGTGGAGCAGTTTTTGGGGGACATGGCATGAGCGCCGCCGCATTCACCATGCCGGCGATCAACATCCCGGCGCTGGGCAAGGTGGCGGTGTTGATGGGTGGCAGCAGCGCCGAGCGCGCCGTGTCGCTGATGTCAGGCACCGGCGTCTTGGCCGCGCTGCAAAGCCAGGGGGTGGATGCCCAAGCGTTTGATCCGTCGCAACGTGACTTGACCGAATTGAAGCGCGACGGTTTCCACCGCGTCTTCATCGCCCTGCACGGCCGCCACGGTGAAGACGGCACGGTGCAAGGCGCGCTGGAATTGCTGGGCCTGCCCTACACCGGCTCCGGCGTGATGGCCTCGGCCATTGCGATGGACAAGACCATGACCAAGCGCGTCTGGCTGGCCGAAGGCCTGCCCACACCACGCCACATCTGGCTGGCCGCCGATGACTTGAGCCGTCAGCGTTTGCAAAGCGTGCCCGACCAACTGGGTCTGCCGCTCATCGTCAAACCCCCGCGTGAAGGCTCGTCCATCGGCATCAGCAAAGTGGTGGGCTATTCGGACATGGCTGAGGCCGTCAAGCTGGCGTCCGGCTTTGATGCCGATGTGTTGTGCGAAGAATTCATTGACGGCATCGAGCTGACCTGCCCTGTGCTGGGCAACGGCGCCAACGCCCAGGCCCTGCCGGTGGTGCGCATCAACGCGCCCGATGGCAACTACGACTACCAGCACAAATACTTCACCGACGACACCGGCTACCAATGCCCCAGCGGCCTGCCGGCTGCTGAAGAGCACGAGATCCAGCGCCTGGTGCTGGCCAGCTACCGGGCCCTGGGCTGCCGCGGCTGGGGCCGGGCCGACTTGATGGTCCGTGCGTCTGACCGCAAACCGTTTTTGCTGGAGATGAACACCTCACCCGGCATGACCGGCCACTCGTTGGTACCGATGTCGGCCCGCGCGGCCGGTCTCTCGTACGCGCAACTGTGTGTCTACCTGCTGTCCACCGCGTCGCTGGACAGCGGCTGGCCCAAACCGGTTGCGTCCGTCTGATCATGGCCCGCGCCCCCACCTTCAACCCCGCTGTCGGCTTGCCGCCAGACGTGCGCCTGATGCAGGCCACCGCCAGCGCGGTGTTTCTGCTGGCGGGCCTGGCCTTGTGCGCAGCGGCGTTGGCTTGGGCCGCACGGCTGCCGGTGTTTGCAATCCGCACCATCCGGGTGGAGGGTGCGGTGCAGCGCAACAGCGAGAGCACCATCCGCGCCAATGCCGCGCACCGGCTGGCGGGCAACTTCTTCACGCTGGATCTGCACAAGAGCCGGGCCGCATTTGAGGCCGTGCCCTGGGTACGCCGCGCGGTGGTGCGCCGCGTCTGGCCGATGCGTTTGTCAGTGCAACTGGAAGAGCACCGCCCGGTGGCGCTGTGGGCCGCAGCCGATGGCAATGACAAGCTGGTGAACAGTTTTGGCGAGGTGTTCGAGGCCAATGTGGGCGATGTGGAAGACGACGAACTGCCACGCCTGGCCGGCCCCGAGGGCAGCGCAGCGCAGATGCTGGCCATGCAGCGCCGCCTGGCCACGGCACTGGAGCCGGCGCGCGCGGGTGACCTGGTGCAGCTCACCTTGTCCGCACGCGGCTCGTGGCGGGTGGAGCTGGACAAGGGTGCCGTCATCGAGCTGGGCCGAGGCACAGAAGACGAGGTGCTGGCCCGTACCGAGCACTTTGTGCGCACGCTGCCCCGGGTGGCGGCGCGTTACCAGCGCCCGCTGGAATCGGCCGACCTGCGCCACCAAGACGGCTTTGCGGTGCGCTTGAAGGGCGTCACCACCAGCTTGCCCGGGCCGGTGGCCCGCAAGCGCTGAAGCCACCCGCAAGCCACGCCAGACACGCAGCACACGACCGATAAAACGCGACAAAACACGAGGCAACACAGCAACCATGGCCAAGGAATACAAGGATCTCATCGTCGGACTCGACATCGGCACCGCCAAGGTGATGGCGGTGGCGGCCGAGGTGTTGCCCAACGGCGAGTTGCGGCTGGCCGGGCTGGGCGTGGCCTCATCCCACGGCTTGAAACGTGGTGTGGTGGTCAACATCGACGCCACCGTGGCCAGCATCCAGGCCGCGCTCAAGGAGGCCGAGATGATGGCCGCCTGCAAGATCGAGCGCGTCTACACCGGCATCACCGGCAGCCACATCCGGGGGCAAAACTCAACCGGCATGGTCATCGTGCGCGACAACCGCGAGGTGACACCGGTGGACGTGCACCGCGTGGTGGAAACCGCCAAGGCCATCAACATCCCGAATGACCAGCGGCTCTTGCTGGTAGAGCCGCAAGAGTTTGTGATCGACGGCCATGAGGTCAAAGAGCCGGTGGGCATGAGCGGCAGCCGGTTAGAGGTCAAGGTCCACATCGTCACCGGTGCGCAGAGTGCGGCCGAGAACATCCTCTAATGTGTGCGGCGCTGCGGCCTGGAGGTGGACCGGCTGGTGCTGAACCCCAGCGCCAGCGCGTCGGCCGTGCTGAGTGATGACGAAAAAATGCTGGGTGTTGCCCTCGTCGATATCGGCGCCGGCACCACTGACGTGAGCATCTTTACCGAAGGCTCGATCCGCCACACCGCGGTGATCCCGATTGCCGGTGACCTGATCACCAGCGACATCGCGATGGCGCTGCGCACGCCCACCAAAGACGCGGAAGAGATCAAGGTGGAATACGGCGTGGCCAAGCAGATGCTGGCCGACCCGAGTGAAAACCTGGAGGTGCCAGGCCTGGGCGACCGCGCACCCCGCATGCTCAGCCGCCAGGCCCTGGCCGGTGTGATCGAGCCGCGGGTTGAAGAGATTTATTCACTCGTGCACCAGGTCATCCGCGAATCCGGCTACGAGGAGTTGTTGTCCTCCGGCATCGTCATCACCGGTGGCTCGTCGGTGATGCCGGGCATGGTGGAGCTGGGCGAGGACATCTTCTTGAAACCGGTGCGCAAAGGCCTGCCGATGTACCACGGGCCGCTGTTTGACATGGTGGCCAACCCCAGATCAGCCACCGTGATGGGCTTGCTGGAAGAAGCCCGCGAGGCCCGCGCACGCGGCCACAAGGTGGCGCAGCAGGCGGGCTCGGTGCAGACGCTGATGGGCCGCGCAAAAGATTGGTTTCTTGGCAACTTTTAAACAGGCGGGCCGACATCTGCACAACACGGCCGGCCGCACTTTCCAACACACACAACAGGGGCGTCACGACACCCCGCGCTCTTTGAAGTTTCACCCCCATTCACTGGCAACTGCTTGACGACACACACAGGAGAGAAAACATGCCTATCGAGATGATCGAAGAATTCGACCAAGGAACCCGCATCAAGGTGGTGGGCGTGGGCGGCGGCGGCGGCAACGCGGTTGAGCACATGATCAGCCAGGGTGTGCAAGGCGTTGAATTTGTCTGCGCCAATACCGACGCCCAAGCGCTGAACCGCAGCAGCGCGCACCAATTGATCCAGCTGGGCGACAACGGCCTGGGCGCCGGTGGCAAGCCCGAAAAAGGCAAGGCTGCGGCTGAAGAAGCCGAGGCCCGCGTGCGCGCCAGCCTTGAAGGCGCCCACATGGTCTTCATCACCGCCGGCATGGGTGGTGGCACCGGCACCGGCGCTGCACCCATCGTGGCCCGGGTGGCCAAGGAGATGGGCATCCTGACGGTGGGTGTGGTCACCAAGCCGTTTGACTTTGAAGGCCCGCGCCGCATGAAGCAGGCTGACGTGGGCACCACCGAGCTGGAGGCCAATGTCGACAGCTTGATCGTGGTGCTGAACGAAAAGCTGCTCGATGTGCTGGGCGATGACGTGACGCAGGACCAGGCTTTTGCCCACGCCAATGACGTGCTGAAAAACGCCGTCGGCGGCATCAGCGACATCATCCACATGCATGGCCTGGTCAACGTTGACTTCGAGGACGTCAAGACCGTGATGAGCGAGCCCGGCAAAGCCATGATGGGCACGGCCCAGGCCGGTGGCCCTGACCGCGCCAACAAAGCCGCCGAACTGGCCGTGGCCTGCCCGCTGCTCGAAGGCATTGACCTCTCAGGCGCACGCGGTGTGCTGGTGCTGATTGCGGCCAACAAGGCCAACTTCAAGCTGAGCGAAAGCAAGGCCGCGATGAACACCATCCGCCGCTATGCGGCCGAAGACGCGCATGTGATTTTTGGCGCCGCTTACGACGAGACCCTGGGCGACCAACTGCGTGTCACCGTGATCGCCACGGGTTTGAGCCGCGCCCGTCCGCAAGTGGCACCGCTGACCGTGGTGCAGCCGCAAGTGGCCCTGCGCACCGGCACCGACAACCTGCCCATCCTCAACCATGTGCTCAGCCACGGCCAGCCCAACGCACACGGGCAGCAAGGCCAGGGCCTGCATGACTACAGCAACCTGAGCACGCCCAGCGTGTGGCGCAGCGCCCGCACCCAGGCGGCGGCCAAGGTGGAGGCGCTGTCCAGCAACGGCATGGACGAGATCGAGATCCCGGCCTTCTTGCGCAAGCAGGCGGATTGAGGCTTGCTGCGGCGCTGCGCAACGCCAGGCGTCATGCACCGCCGCAGCCGCTGATCCCAACGCCATGCCCACCATCGACGCTGCGCAGTGCATTGCCACGGTGCTGCAACAGGTGCCGGGGTTTCAGGACCAGTGGGACGACCACCTGGCAGCGCACGCCAGTGAGCCGCCTGACCTGGAGGCCGACCTGGCCGAACTGGCCGCCTATGCACACGCGCTGATGGCACGCGGCCAGACCGCCGGGCTGCACCGCGTGCTGGGTGTCGCCGAGCTGCTGCTGGGCGAGGGCAGCGCGGCCGTGCAGGACGCGCTGTGCAGCGGTTTTCTTGAATCGCTGGCCGACCCGCTGCTGCCCGACGAGCCGGGCCTGCCCCAGTTGCTGGCTGGCCTGGGGCCGGCCTGCCGCGCCTACCTGCGGCATTGGCAGCGCTTTAGCGCACGGCGCTTGCCAGGGCTTTGAGCCTGGCGCTGGCAGCATTGCCAGCCCACCCGTTTGCAGACAACCACGCTGCCGATGATGACGGCCCCGCGCTGGCATCCAGGTGCCAGGTAGCCGCTTACACCGGGCGATGGACAGCCACCCCTAACCGTTGGGATGGATAGGCCTGACGGCCAGTCCCAAACTGATTTTGCGCAGGGTGCTGACGCACTTCGCTGTTGCGCCGCTACCCCGCGGACGGGGTCACCTTTCATCCAGGAGTTCAAGATGGCCAAATCATTGCATGACAGTATTGCTTCTGAGCAAGCGTCGCCGTCGGCCGATCTGCACGAGTCGGTCAGTGGTGAAGGCCCGGGCACCGAGGCCGCGGCCAGCACCGGCACAGACCGTATCGCCGACAGTTTTGATGGCGCAGGCCCGGCCAGCGAGGTCGAGGCTGCCGCCGGGTTCGACATGGCGCGTGCGCTGACCGAGGGCCAGCCGTTCCAGGCGCCGGAGACTTACGACGACTTGATCCCCGCCGAAGCGGCAGCCTATGTGTCAGCCGAGACGGTCTGCGGCGCCGACGACCGGGTGCGCATCTCGCCGGCGACGGGTGTGCCGTGGCGTTTCATCTGCCAACTCATCATCACCATGCCCAACGGTGCTGGCTTTCGGGGCACGGGCTGGTTCATAGGGCCACGCGCCGTGATGACGGCCGGCCATTGTGTCTACAGCCGGGCCAATGGCGGCTGGGCGCGCCGCATTGAGGTGATCCCGGCGATGGACGGTGCATCGCGGCCGTTTGGCAGTGCGGTGGGCACCACCTTCCGCTCGGTCACCGGCTGGACCGGCAGCGCCGACCCCAACTACGACTACGGTTGCATCATCCTGCCCACCCCACTGGGCAATACGACCGGTTACTTCGGTTTTGCCAGCCTCAGCGATGCATCGTTCAACAACCTGCTGCTCAACAACAGCGGTTATGCCGGTGACAAACCGTTTGGCACGCAGTGGTTCAATGCTGGCCGGGTGTCGTCCATCACCGCACGCAAGGTCTACTACATGCTGGACACCTTTGGCGGCCAGAGCGGCAGCCCGGTGTGGCGGCTGTCCAACGGGCAACGCCATGCGGTGGGCATCCACGCTTATGGCGGCTGCCCCAACAGCGCAACACGCCTCAACAGCGCCGTGTTCAACAACATGCTGGCCTGGAAGGCGTTGTAGACCCTATGGACACCGTGTCAGGGCAATTGCTCAGCATTGCCGAGAGCTGGCCCCTGCAACTGACAGTGCGGGCTAGCGATGGCAGCACCTGGGCCGCCACGTTGGGTGACGCGGCGCAGGTCAGTGTGCGC
The DNA here is from genome assembly GCA_031428185.1 of Betaproteobacteria bacterium. Lineage (GTDB taxonomy): Bacteria > Pseudomonadota > Gammaproteobacteria > Burkholderiales > Burkholderiaceae_C > Pseudaquabacterium. Next base: position 8,557 of record JANPOW010000100.1, read on the forward strand.
GGCGCGCCGGCCAGCCCGGCTTCGCTGCGGCCGGGGCAGCAGGTTGATCTGCGGGGCCGGCTGGTGGCGCTGCGGGCCTTGTCGGTCGAACACGCCAACGTGCTGTAGCGCCCGGCCTGCCGCGCCAGGGTGCAGCGTTTGGGGTGCGCTCAGGCCGGTGCGTGGTGGGGTGCGTGGTGGTGCGTGCGGCGCCGGCCCAGGCCCAGCAGGGCCAGGCCGGCGGTGCTGACCAGCAGCAGTGCGCTGGGCTCTGGCACCGCGCTGGGCAGCACGGCCAGGCCATACAAGTTGCTGGCACCGATGTCGCCGATGTAGCTGGCCGCGCCGCTGGCGAGGTCAATGCTGTACAGCCCGGTGCTGCGGCCGTTGTTGAACGACGCCAAGCCGGTGTTGAGCCCGTTGGCGCTGGTGATGATGTCAAAGCCGGTGTAGTCGTTGGCGTCCAGCCCCAACGCGCCCACGGTGCTCAGCACCCCGCCGTTGGGGTTGGTGGTGCTCACCAGGATGTCGAGCACGCTGTCGATGTAGTACAGCTGGGTGCCGGTGGCCGGGTTGGTGTCGCTGTTGGTGTAGGCCGCGTCAATGATGTGGGGCGTCTTGCCCTGGTTGGCGTCCGTGCTGCCATACGCCAGCGCGCCGTCATTGGTCGCCGCGCCGGTGGCGATGTTGATGCGGCGGTTCTCCTGGTTGGGTGTCACCACCCGCAAGCGGTCAGCCACCGGGTTGAAGTCGATGCCCAGCGGCACGGTCACCGGCGATGTGGAGGTGCTGACCCGTGTGGTGGCGCCGGTGTTGAGGTTGAGCCGGTAGATGCCCGAGTCACTGCCGTTGTAGCCGTACAGCATGCCGTCCGCAGGGCGGAAGTCCAAGCCGTCCAGATGCACCGCGTCGCCGCTGATCTGGCCCACATTGACCACCGTGCCCGGCGCAGCGCTGTCGAACCGCACCAGTGACTGGCCGTTATTGGACAAGGAGAACACCACACTGGCCTGCGCCGGCACGGCAAGCGAAGCCGCAGCCGTGATGACCAGCGCGGCCAGCGGCCGCACGGTTGGGGCCAGGCGGGGGGAGGAGGTTACGGCGTGCATGTCAGGTCCTGGTGGCAGCGGTGGGTCGGTGGCCTGTGCCGGTGACACAGTCCTGCTAACGGCCTACGCCAGCGGCATGGTGGTGGATGCAACGCTTTGACGCATCCCCCCCGCGACTGGGGGGGCGGGGGGTCACGGCGCATCCGAAACCCGCCCCGGCGGGGCGCACCGGGCCGCCAGGCCTTGTTGCGGCCCGCTGCCAGCACACGGCGCGTGTGGCGGCCCGGCCCGCATCGGGCCAGCGCAACGCCGCCCCCCAACCCGAGACACCCCATGCCCTCGTCCCTGCAACGCCTGAGCGGCAAGGTTGCCATCATCAGCGCCGCCGCCTCCTGCTGCCTGGCGCCATCCACACGGGCATGACCGCCGCCAGTTTTGAGGACGAGAAGATCTGCACCATCTGACCCCGGCCCGGCGGCCCGGCCGGCTGCGTCAGGGGCGCCCAGGGTGATTGGTGCAGGGCAGCAAGGCTTTTGCCGCCTCGATGCGCAGGGCCAGCGCCACGCCGGGGTTGTTCATCACCGCGCGCAGAAAGTCTTGGGGCGACAGCCCTGTGCCGGCTGGCGCCGGGCCGGTGTTTGCCTGACCGGTGTCCACCTGGCCGGCCGCTGCCGCGGGCGCGTCATCGACCTGCAATGCGGGCTGGGCCAGCACCGCCGCCAGCGTCTCCGCCTCGACTGCCAACCCGGGCGGGTGCAGCCGGCCCAGCGCCTGCGCCAGCGCAGCCGGCGCAATGCTGCGCAGGCGTGCCAGCAGGCTGGCCTGGCCGTCAGGGCTGGGCGGCAGGTCCAGCCAGGGCTCTTCTTCAAACATCGGCGCCAGGTCTGGGGCGACAAATGCCGACCATTTGCCGCCGCCGGCCAGCGCCGCCGGCACCAGCGCGGCGTGCTGCAGCGGGTTGGGCGGCATGTTGTCCGGCATCGGTAGCAAGGCCACCTGTGCGGCCGGGATGTCGCCCAGGTAACGCAGCCGCAAGGCCTCCAGAAACGCCCAGGCCTGGGCTGCGGGCAGCGGCTGCGCCAGCGAGAACCAGAGCTGGTAGCCGATATCTCCGGCCACCGCGATGGCGGGCGCGGGCAGCGTCAGGTCGGTCTGCACTGCGCGCCACACGGCCGACACGGCGGCCCACGGCGCCAGCCCCAACACCATCGCCCGCACCTGGCCCTGGGCGGTGATGAGGTGGTTTGGGTCGGCGCTGGCGCCCGGGCCTGGCGTGCTCGCAACCTGTGGCAGGTACAGGCGGTGCAGTTCGTCGTGCAGTCGGGTCATGGCGGGCGGGCCTGTGCGGCGGGTTTGGGGCGCTGAGCGGAGCGGCCACTCTAGCCGCCACCACCAGTGGCGCCGGCCTGTGGCAACCGGCCGCTCACGACAATGGCGCCATGCCCACAGACCCTGCCCACCGTCGCATTGCCGCCGATGTGCATGCCGTGCCCAAGCCGTTCCGGGCCTTTGCGGTGCGCAGTGACGAGGCCCTGCACGCCTGGCAGGCCCGCACACCCTACGCCTGGGTGCATCTGGTGCGCACGGCGTTTCTGGATGCTGACGCGCTGGCCGGCTTGGCGGCGGCAGGCTATGCGCAGGTGACGATCGCGGCCTTCTCCGACATCGACTACGCCACCACCACGCCGGCCCAGCTGGCCACCGCCGCACCCGGCGTGGTTGACCTGGCCGGGCAGATCGCCAGCGCGCTGCAGCGCACCGGTGTGCTGGGCGATTCGCCCGCCGCCTACCGCAGCAGTGTGGCCACCCGCATCGACTATCTGGCGGCCTGTGGCGCGGGCTTCCACAACGATGTCGGCCGCCACTGGTCGCGCTGCCTGTTCTGGCTGCTGGCGCTGGATGTGGCCGATGTGGAATTTGTGCTGCCGCACGCCGGCCTGCGCCTGCCGTTGGCGCCGGGTGATCTGCTGGTGTTTGACCAGACCATGGCGCACGGCCTGTGCCGGCCGCACGACGGCGGCCAGGCGGTGGCGGCATCGTTTGAGGCCGGCGCGCACTGCCGGCAGATTTTTCTGACCGGTGAACTGCTGCTCAGCGATGCGCAGTGGTCAGCCCTTGGCGCGCCCTGGCTGCCGGTGGAGGACCACGCGCAACGCGGTGCGCTGGACCTGATGGTGGCCGAGTTTGATGACCGCAGTGGCACCATCCAGCGCCTGCATGCCTTGCGAGATGGCATGCGGCGCAGCATCTGCCACGTCGACGACCTTGCGGCCTGAGCGGCCGGCAACGCAGTCAAGGCGCGGCATTGGATCGCGGACAATCGACCGGATGTTGCAACAACGCACCATCCAATCCCTCACCCGTGCCGTGGGCGTGGGCATGCACAGCGGCCAGAAGGTGGAGCTGACGCTGCACCCGGCCGCGCCCGACACCGGCATCGTCTTCCGCCGGGTGGACCTGGCCGTGCCGGTGGACATCCCGGTGCGGTTCGACTCGGTCAGCGACACCCGCATGGCGTCCACCATCTCGGTGGGCGGTGACCCGGGTGCCCCCAAGGTGCAGACGATCGAGCACTTCATGTCGGCCTGCTGTGGGCTGGGCATTGACAACCTGCGCGTGGACATCACGGCCGACGAGGTGCCCATCCTCGACGGCTCAGCCGCCAGCTTTGTGTTTTTGCTGCAAAGCGCCGGCATCGTGTTGCAGGCCGCACCCAAGCGCTTCTTGCGGGTCAAGCAGGCGGTGGAGGTGCGCCAGGGTGAGGGCAAGCGCCTGATGTGGGCCAGGTTGGAGCCGCTGCACGGTTTCAAGCTCAGCTTCGAGATCGACTTTGACCACCCGGCGGTAGACGCCACCGGCCAGCGGGTGACGTTTGACATGGGCTCAGGCCGCTACAAACGCGACATTGCGCGCGCCCGCACCTTTGGCTTTACCAAGGATGTGGAGGCCATGCGCGCGCGCGGGCTGACCCTGGGCGGCAGCATGGACAACGCCATCGTGGTGGACGACAGCCGGGTGCTCAATGCCGATGGCCTGCGTTATGACGACGAGTTTGCCAAGCACAAGATCCTCGACGCCATCGGCGACCTGTACAACGTGGGCCACCCCATGCTGGCCCACTACACCGCCTACAAAAGCGGCCATGCGCTGAACAACCAGTTGTTGCGGGCCTTGCTGGCGCAACCCCAGGCCTGGGACCTGGTTACCTTTGACGACGTGTCACGTGCCCCGGCCGGCTTTGCCGATCTGGCACCGGCCTGGTAGCAGCGGCCCGCACCCATGCTGATCTTCCGCCTGGTTTTTGGCCTGCTGCTGGTGGCCAGCGTGCTGTGTTTTGCGATGTCGGTGGGCACCGGCAATCCGCTGTGGCGGCGGCGTGGTGTGCTGGTGCTGAAGTGGGCGCTGATCGCCGCTGCCGGCTTTTTTGCAGTATTGATTCTTGAGCGCCTGGCGCTCCTGCTTTGAGTTGATGGCTGATGACGATTTTGTTCTGGTGTGCGTTGGTGCTGCTGGTGTTGATCCTGGTGCCGACGGTCCTGTTTTTTGCGCTGCACCTGTCCACCGGTGAAGCGGTGCCGCTGGCACGCGCCAAGGCGCTGTACCGCTGGGCGGTGGTGGTGGTGCTGGGCACCTTCAACATCTGGATCTTCACCCGGGTGCTTCAGGGCTTGAAGGCCATCTTCTTCGGCTGATCTGCGGGCTGGCCCAAAACCGCCAACACACGGCCCGCCACACCCGTCAGTAGGTTCTACCGCCCTTGAACTGGGCATGGCTGCGCGGTGTGTTGGCGCCGGCCAGCGCCTCAAAACTGCGTGCGGCGTGGGCATGGGTGATGGCCAGGCCCAGTGCGTCAGCCGCGTCCTTGCCGGGCAGGCCGGGCAGGCCCAGCAGGCGCTTGACCATCTCCTGGACCTGCACCTTGCTGGCCAGGCCGTGGCCCACCACCGCTTTTTTCATCTGCAGCGCGGTGTATTCGGCCACCGGCATGTCGTCGCTCACCAGCGCGGCCAGCGCCGCGCCCCGCGCCTGGCCCAGCAACAGGGTGGACTGCGGGTTGACGTTGACAAACACGATCTCCACCGACGCAGCCTCGGGCTGGTAGCGTTTTTTCACCTCTGCCACACCCTCGTAGATCAGCTTGATGCGCCCGGGCAGGTTGCCACGCGCCAGCTCCAGCGTGCTGATGGTGCCGCTGGCGATGTAGCGCAGCCGCGCGCCGCAGGTCTCCACCACACCAAAGCCGGTGCGCTGCAGGCCGGGGTCTATGCCGAGGATGCGCATACGCCTCAGGCTTTAAGCTGGAAGTACCAGCGCACCGAGTGGAAAAACACCGGTGCGGCAAAACACAGCGGCGCCACCCGGTCGAGCAGGCCCACGGCGCCAGTCACCGAACTGGTATTGCCCCAGAAGCGCACACCAGCGTCTTTTTTCAGCGCGCTCATCACAAACTCACCCAGCGTGCCGGCGGCAGCGGCCAGTGCTGCCATCACCAGCGCCTGCGGGGCGCGGAACGGGGTGATCCAGAACAGCGCCGCACCCAGCAGTGCCGCCGCCGCCGCGCCCAGGCCCCAGGCACGCAGCGAGAAATTGCGGTCGATGTGGCGTGCCACCGGGCGGCGGCGCAGCCGGCCGGCAGCCACGCCTTGCACGATCTGCGCGCAGGCCACCACCATGACCAGAAAGAACAGCAAAAAAGCGCCACGGCCGGTGTGTTGTGCAAAGTCCAGCAGCACCAGCGCCGGGGCATGCGACAGGCCGTAGATGCAGACCATGATGCCCCACTGGATCTTGGCGTTGCGCTCCAGAAAACGCTCCGGGTCACCGGCCAGCGCGCTGACCACCGGCAGCGCCAGAAACATGTAGACCGGGATGAAGACCGAGAACAAATCAAAGCTGCGGCTGCCCAGCAGCAGGTACTGGATGGGCAGCACGATGAAAAACGCCAACAGCAGGCTGCGGTGGTCACTGCGGCGGGTTTTGAGCAGCGTGATGTATTCACGCAGCGCCAGGAACGACAGCAGGCCGAACAAGGTGGTGGCGCCGGCCGGCCCGGCAATCCAGGCCGCCCAGAACACCGCCGCCGCCACCCACAGCGCGCGCAGCTCACGCTGGGAGCGTTGCAGGCGCTGCGCTTGCAACGCGCTGCTATCCCGAAACACCAGCAGCGCGGCAGCGGCACTGGCCAGCAACAGGCAGCCAAACAGGATGACAAACAGCAGCGCCACCTGCTGGTCGGCAGTCCAGCTTTGCAGTGCGGTCATGCGGTGGCTGCGGCCGGGCCTGGTGCTGCAGCGGGGGCCAGCGCCGTGGCCACTGCAGCGGCCACCACAGGCGGCGCGCCGGGCTGCAAATCCACCACCGCTTGCCTGGCGCGGGCCAGAAAGGCGCGTTTGTCCTCACCGGCACCCAGTGTGACGGGTGCGCCAAACGTCACGGTGCACAGGATGGGCACGGGCACCACCTCGCCCTTGGGCATCACGCGCTGTACGTTGTCGATCCAGGCCGGGATCAGCTGCACCTGCGGAAACTGCAGCGCCAGATGGTAGAGCCCACTCTTGAAGGGCTGCGGCGCGCCCAGGTTGCTGCGTGTGCCCTCGGGGAAGATGACCAATGAATCCCCACTGGCCAACGCAGCGAGCAGAGGCTCCAGTGGGTCTTGGGTCTCGCTGCGCTGCCTGGCCACGTACACCGCGTTGAACACCGCGCGCGTGATCCAGTGCTTGAAGCGCCCCGTTGTCCAGTAATCGCGCGCGGCGATGGGCCGGGTGGTGGCGCGCAGCTCTCGCGGCAGCGCGGCCCAGATCAGCACCCAGTCCAGATGGCTTTGGTGGTTGGCAAAGTAGATGCGCTGCTCGGCCTTGGGCGGGCAGCCCTTCCAGTGGCCTTGGGCACCGGTGATCAGGCGGGTTATGCCTGCCAGCAGCAGGCCCATGGCGTCGGCGCGGGTCCTGCAGGGATGCTACCCCGCTGCCTGCTGCCTGCTGCCTGCTGCCTGCTGCCTGCTGCCTGCTGCCTGCTGCGGGCCAGGCTGGCCGGCGCGTACGGCGGCTGGGTGGGCGGCTGGGCGCACGGCCGGGTCCGCCTGTGATGCGGCCTAAGCACAGGCCTCAAGCCGTGGGCACCCGCCGCGCGCCAATGGCCAGGCACAGCGCGGCCAGCACCACCACGCCCAGCGCCACCCGCAGTGAGCTGGCATGCGCCAGCGCGCCGATCAGCGGTGGGCCCACCATGAAGCCGCTGTAGCCGATGGACGTGACCGAGGCAATGGCCGCAGCCCGGCTGATGCCCGGCACCCGGGTGGCAGCGTTGAACAGGATGGGCGCCACCGGCGCCAGGCCGGCACCGGCCAGCGCAAAGCCGATCATGGCCAGCCACGGCTGCCCCACCAGCAGCACCACGGCCACCGACAGCGCCGCCAGCAGCGCACCCACCAGCACGATGCGGGTCTCGGCATAACGTGTGCGCAGCGCGTCGCCACCAAAACGCGCCAGTGCCATGGCCCCGGCAAATGCGGCATATCCGAGTGCGGCCTGGGATTGCGGCAGCCCCAGGTCTTGCTGCAGGTACAGCACACACCAGTCGTACATCACACCCTCGGCCATCATGCCGGCAAAGATCAGCAGGCCGATCACCAGCAGCAGGCCACGCGGCCAGGCGAAATGGGCTTTGTTTGTGTCGTGTGGTGCCTGCGCCGGGCCTGGCTTGGGCTCAGGCCCCGGCAGGCTGGGCGCAGCCAGTGCGATCACACCCGCCAGCGTGGCGGCCACGGCCACCAGTTGCAGTGCGGGTGCCATGCCGGCCCGCAGCAAGACCGCCGCCGCCGCCGCGCCGGCCATCGCCCCCAGGCTGAACATGCCGTGCAGGTTGCTCATGATGGTGCGGCCCAAGCGGCTTTCCAGGGCCGAGCCTTCGCTGTTGATGGCCACGTCAAACAAGCCCATGCCGCAGCCAAAGACCAGCGCGGCCAGCAGCACCAGCCACAGCGCCGGCAGCAGCAGGATCAGCGCAAACACAGCGCACCTGGCCATGCCGCCCAGCAGCGCGGCGCGCCGGGTGCCCAGGTGGCCAACAGCACGGCCGGCCAACAGCAGCGTGCTGATGGCGCCCAGCGCGGCGGCCATCAACACCGCCGACAGGCTGAGCGCTGACAGGCCGTGGCTGGCCTTGAGCGACGGGATGTGCACACCCCAGGTGCCAGCCAGTACGCCCAGCGCCGCAAACTGCAGGCGCAGCGCCCAGGCCGTGCGCGGCGTCATCTCAAGTGGCAGCGGCCGGGCCAGTGGCGGCCAGTTGCAACCAGATGTGCCCGGCCTCCACCTTGACCGGGTAGCAGCGCAGCGCCTGGCTGGCCGGGGCGCAGGTGGCACTGCCATCACGCACATCAAAGCGGCCCTGGTGCAGCGGGCATTCGATCTCATGGTCCAGCAAAAAGCCCTCGCTGAGCCTGGCGTTGCCGTGGCTGCAGCGGTTGCTGGTGGCAAACACCTGGCCGGCCACGCTGTACAGGGCAATCTCGCCACCAGCGTCGGTGGGGCAGGGCACGGCGGTCACGTCATCAGCGGCCAGTGCGTCGGCGGCCAGCATGTCGGTCCAGGGGGCGTGCTGCGGGTCGGGTGATGGGGCCATGGTGGGTGGTGTGGGTGGCCAGAGCGGTGCGCAGCGTTGGTGGCTCAGATGGGGTAGATGATGGCATTGGGGATCATCTCGCTGTCGTAGACACACAGCCGCTCGGCAAACTTCAGGCCGGCCGGGGTGTGCACCACGGTGTCGAGGTAGCGGCCCACGTTGAACACGGTGCTGGGGCCGTCCAGCTTGGTGCGGAACACCGCGTAGTTGGTCTCGCAGCGCAGCCGCCAGGCCGCACCACTGCCCTGCACGCTCAACACGCGCGGCGGGCCCACCAGATGGCGTTGGTAGTAGGGGTCATGGAACAGGGTTTCCTTGATGCCGTAGACCCGGTCGATCAGCATGCCCTTGCTCTCAAAGTGCAGCGTGGCTAGCGGAAAACCGCGTTCATGGTTCTCGCGCGGCTGCAGCCGGTACACCGCGTCATCCGTGAAGAACTCGGGCCACAGTGACCAATCACCACCATCGACCGCCGCAGCGTAGTCGGCCTGCAACTGCAGCAAGGCCTGCCAGGTGGCGAAGTCCAGCAGGGCGGCAGCAGCGGTCATGGCGCGGCCTCATCGGCTTCCATCACCTGGCGCCAGTATTGGTACATGCCACGGATCAGCGTCTCGGTGACCATGTGGTCGGCGTCGGCCACGCCGTGGCCACCCAGCTCCACCAGGGTGCGGTGCTGCGGCTTCTGGGTGAAGCCTTGCTGCGAGAACTCGATCACCTCGCCGTCGTCGGCTGAGACAAAACCGGCCGGGCCAAACAGGTTGGCCTGGCGCAGCCGGCGCTGGGTCATCTCGGGCGTGTCGTCGGCAAAGCCAAAGTGGGTCCAGATGAAGTCGAAAGCGCCGTGCCCCGAGGGCTGGATCTGGCGCGTGGACACACTGTTGACCTGCTGCTGGAAGATGACACTGGGGAAGATGGTGGTCATCACCGCCGTGGGGCCGCCCCACCAGGCCTCGGGCACGATGTCGAGAAAACGCGGGTCTTGCAGTTGCATCGCCGGCTTGAAGCTGGACACGGCGGTGACCGCCCCGGCAGCCCCGGTGGCGCCCCGGGTGGACACCATGGCCGCGTGGCGGTGGTGCTTGTCCATCACCAGCTTTGAATCGTTGTCGGCCCGCCAGAGCCCGAAGGTGACAAACCAGGTGTGCAGCAGGCCGGGGTGGTAGGGGTCTTTGATGTTCTCCTGCATCAACTTCCAGTTGCCCGGGATGCGCTGGCGGTTGTAGCCCAGCAGCGTCAACTGGCGGCCGTTGAACAGCCGGTCAACGTAGGCCAGCACGGCAGGGCCGATGAAGTCCTCCAGCGACTCCATCGTGTGGTCAAACGTGGCAAACACCAGCCCGCCCCGGGTGGCCACACGCAGCTTGGTCAGGCCGTGGTCTTGCGTGGTGAAGTCGGCCGGCATGCCGCCGTTGATGCGCCCACCCTGCTTGACCCCACGGCGGAAGGGCACACCCTGCAGATCGCCCTGCAGGGTGTAGCTCCACTGGTGGTAGGGGCAGACAAACTCAGTGCGCTTGCCGTGGCGCTCACGGCAAAACTGCATGCCGCGGTGGGCGCAGACGTTTTCGACCACGCTGATGGAACCGTCTGTTCCACCACCCGCCGTGCGCACCATGATCACCGAGCGCTCACCCACCACGGTGCGCTTGAAGTCGCCCACCGTGGGCACCTCGGCCTCCAGCCCCACATAACACCAGTGGCCGCTGTAGAACAGGCGCTGCAGCTCTTGCTGGTGCAACTGCGCGCTGGTGTAGGCCGCAAACGGGATGCGGTGGGTGCCGGTGCCCGGCCATTGCAGCGCGGCCGCCGGGTTGGGCTGCGCCGGTGCCGCAGCGCCGCCGTCAACAGGTGGGGGAGGCAGCATCGGCATCGTGGTGGTGCTGCAAGTCAGCGGATGGCCACCGGGTTGATCATCGACTGCACCGAGCCCTGGTACTTGTTCTGGCCCAGCACAAACATGAACTCATAGGCCTTGTCCTTGGCCAGCTCGGCGGTGTTGATGTTCTCCAGGATGTAGGTGCCACTCATGGGCAGCAGGATCTGGTGCACCTCGAAGATGCCGGCGCCTTTCTCGAACGGGATGACCTCCACCGCCCAGGTGTCGGCACCCACCGCCACCACACCCTTGCTGACCAGATAACGTGCGCCCTCGCGGCCCAGGCCAGGCTCCACCGAGCCAAAACGCGCCGGCTCTTTGTCGATCAGGCTCAACCAGCCGGTATGGAAGATCACCACATCACCCTGGTTGATGGTCACACCCTGCTTGGCGGCGGCACCGTCGATCTCGGCCTTGTTGAAGGCTGTGCCCTCTTTGACCACGTCCACACCCAGGTAGGCCGCCATGTCCAGCATCACGCCGCGCGCCACCATCGGCGGCACCTTGTCGGCGCCGAGTTTTTTCAGCCCGCCGATGGTGGCGAACTCACCCCACTTGAAGCCGTTGTAGTAGCGGTCGCCCACGCCGATGTGGCCCAGGCCGTCCAGTTGGGTGCCGATGCCGGTCCAGCAATTCAGGATGTCGTCGTTGTAGGTGGTGTGGGTGTGGCCCAGCCCTTCAGCCGAGCCGGTCTGCCCGGGCTGCACGATGTAGATGGAGCAGGTGCGCGGTGGGTAGGCCGGCGTGGTGGTGCTCACCGTGATGCCCAGCGAATACACCTTGCCGGTCTTGATCAGCTTGCTGGCCTGCAGCGCCACGGCGGGTGTCAGGTAGTTGGCGGCACCGATCTCGTCGGTAGGCCCCCACTTGCTGGGGTACCAGCTGGCTTGCGCCAATGCGGCGCTGCCCAAGGTCAATGCGACGGCGGCGATCAGGGCGGTGCGGATGGGGGTCATGGTGTGCTTCTCGGGTCTGCGGTTAGGGTGGTTGCCCAGCGACTGTCCGGATGCGGCTTGGGCGCCCGGATCGGTGTTTGTGTGCGGTGGCAGCGCCAGCGCAGCAAATGCATCGGCCTGCCGCCACCGTGGTGCGGCATGGCGGGTGTGGGGTGGCTGGTGGGGTGGGATGGGATGGCCGTCAGTCGTCAGTCGCTGGCCGCCACATTGGCGCCACGCTCGATCACAAATTCAGCGTCTACCAGCTTGCGCGAGTGGTTCAAGTCGCTCTGCGCCATCAGCACCGACACGGCGCTGCCCTTGAGCCCGGCAATCACCTCAGCCAGGCGTTTGGACAGGGCCGGCGCCACGCCCTCAAACGGCTCGTCCAGCAGCAGCAGCCGGGTGCCCACGGCCAGCGCCCGGGCCAGCGCCACCAGCTTTTGCTGGCCGCCCGACAGCAGCAGGGCGCGGCGGTGCTTCATCTCCAGCAGCTCAGGCAGCACGCGGTAGACCAGGGCCAGGCGCTGCGCCGCATCGAGTGACTTGTTGGCCCACACCGGCACCAGGATGTTCTCTTCCACCGTCAGCTCGGGCACCAGGCCGCGGTCCTCGGGCATGTAGCCGATGCCCAGCGCGGCGCGGGCATGGCGTGGCAGTGCTGCCAGGTCTTGGCCGGCAAACTGCAGCGTGCCCTGGCTGGGTGGCAAGTGGCCCATCACGGCGCGCAGCAGGCTGGTCTTGCCGGCGCCGTTGCGGCCCACCAGGCCGACCATGGTGCCGTCTGCCACCGTGAGCGACAGGCCACGCAGCGCTACCACCGAGCCGATGGATGCATGCAGGTTGTTGATGGTCAGCATGGGGTCGTTGTCATTCCACCAGCAGCTCGCCAGTGACATAGCGCCGCACGTCGTCGGTGGCCAGCGCAGCAGCGGGCACACCGTCGGCAATGATGCGGCCGGCATAAAACGCCACCACACGGCTGGCGTGGCGCAACACGATGTCCATGTCGTGCTCGACAAACAGCACGGTGGTGGGGCCTGAAGCATCCAGCGCGGCCATGATGGTGTCCATCATCGGGAATTTCTCATCCGCCGACACGCCGCTGGTGGGCTCGTCCAGCAGCAGCAATTGCGGGCTGGCGGTGAGTGCCATCGCAATGTCCAGCAGCTTGCGCACACCACCTGGCAGCTCCGCCACACGGCGGTTGCGGTGCTCAGACAGGCGGAAGCGCGCCAGCAGTGCATCGGCGCGGTCAATCGCCTCGGGCCGGCGTGCGGGTTGCCAAAAGCTCAAGCGTTGATCGTGGCAGGCATTGGCCACCAGCATGTTGTCGAGTGCCGTCAAATCCCCGTACAGCTGCGGGATCTGGAACGAGCGCGCCACGCCCAGTTGGGTGATGGCGCGCGGTGCCAGCGGGGTGATGTCGCGCCCGGCCAGGTGGATGTGGCCGCTATCGGGCTTGAGGTAACCGGTGATCATGTTGACAAAGGTGGTCTTGCCGGCGCCGTTGCTGCCGATCAGGCTGACCCGCTCACCGGCGTGGATGCGGATGTTGATGTTGTCGGCCGCGACCACCGCGCCGAAGCGTTTGCCCAGGCCGGCGGCCTCCAGCATCACGGGCTGTTGGGCTACTGTCATTTACCGGCCGCCTTCATCCACAACGAGCCCAGCCCACGCGGCAGAAAACGGATCACAAACAGCAAGAACAGGCCCAGCGCCAGCTGCCAGGTATTGGGAAAGTAGGCACTTGAAAAGCTGCGCACCACCTCCAGCACCATGCTGGCCAAAAACACCGCCGCCACGCTTTGCCAGCCGGCCAGGATGGCGACAAAGACAAACTCGCCCGAGGTGGTCCAGAAGCTGAAGTTGGGCTCGATATGGCCCAGCGACATCACCACCAACGCACCGCCCAGCCCACCACAAAACGCGGCCAGGATGAAGTTGATGCTCATGGCCTGACGCACCGAGCCGCCCAGATATTCCACCCGCAACTCGTTCTCGCGGCTGGCCAACGTCACCAGGCCGCGGGTGGAATCAAAGTAGATGCGCGCGGCCAGCGCCATCACGGTGGCCAGGCTGATGGTCAGCAGATACATCACATAACCGACACGTGCATCGGGCAAGGCCTGGCCCAACAGTGTGGGCCGGCCCAGGTTGAAGCCGTCTGAGCCGCCCAGCGCGCTGAGTTTCATCAGCAGGCCGTAGGTCACCATCGACAAGGCCAGTGTGAGCATGGCAAAAAAGATGCCCCGGTAGCGCGACAGCAGCGGTGCAAACGGTGCGGCAATCAGCGTGGCCACCACACCGCCGCCCAGGGCCAGGCCCAGTGCGTCGGTGAAACCCAGTTTGTTGAACGCCAGTGCAGCGGCATAACCCCCAATGGCCAGCACCATGCCCTGGCCGAACGGCACCACACCACCGCGCATCAGGCCGACGATGCCCAGGGACACCAGCCCGTTGGCTGCGGCCATCGTCAACAAAAAGGTCAGCCACTTGGGCATCCACCAGCCGGCAATGGCCAGCAGCGCGCAGGTGGCCAGGCCCAGCAACACGGTGCGGCCGTGGCCTGCAGTGGTGCTCATATCTTTCGCGCTTGAATACGTTGGAACAGCCCTTCGGGCCGAAACATCAGCACGATGGCCATCACCACATAGACCGAGAACAACTCGGCCACCGGCGCCAGATGCACCGCAAACGAGCGTGCCAGGCCGACGATCAGCGCGCCCACCGCAGCACCCTCGATGCTGCCCAGGCCGCCGATGATGACCACCGCAAACGACACGATGATCACGCCCACCGACACCCCCGGCTGCACCGAGATCATGGGCGCGGTAAACGCCCCGCCCAGTGCTGCCAGAAAGATGCCCACGCTGAACGCGCCCATGTAGATGCGCGACACGTTGACGCCCATGCTGGACGCAATCTCGGGGCTGTGGATGACGGCCAGCACGATCTTGCCGGTGCGGGTGCGGTTCAGCCCCCACCACACCGCCAGGCCAACAACCAACGCCAGGCCGACCAGCGCAAAGTCATAACCCACATAGGTCTGCACGCCGATGTCCACATTGCCAAACAGCGCGTAGGGCTGGGACACGTAATAGGGGTTGGCGCCCCACACCAGCTTGGTCACGTCTTCCATGATCAAGAACATGGCGTAGGTCACCAGCACCAGCAGCACCTCATCGCGGCCGTAGAAAAAGCGCAGCAGGCCACGCTCAGTCAATGGCGCCACCACGGCCGCCACCGCCACGGCGGCCAGCAGCATCATCACCAGCGACAACCACGGCGCCCACTGCATGCTGGCGCCCCAGGCCACAAAGCTGGCGGCGGCATAAGCGCCCAGCGCATAAAAGCTGCCGTGCGCGATGTTGAGGATCTTGAGCACGCCAAACACCAGCGTGAGGCCCAGCGCGACGATGAACAACCACGAGGCGTAGGTCAGGCCGTCGATCAGGATGGTGAGGAGGCCGGCCATCGGATTACGGGCAGCCTTTCGCGCCCGGGAAACCGGCCCTGATCCAGTCCTCGGATTTCATGCCGGCGGGCGGGTTGACGCACTCGGCCGGGAAACGCTGGATGTCGTCCAGCATCACCAACTTCTTGGCCGCGTCATACCGGGTTTTGCCGATGGCGGTTTCCTGGATGGCCTGGTGGCCGTCGCCCAGCGCCATGCGGATCTTGCCGGCCGGAGAATCCCATTCGCTGCCCTTCAGCGCAGCGGCCAGTTGGTCATGCGTCGGCTTTTTGCCACCGTTGGCGGCCATGGCTTTTTCAACCGCCAGTTTCAGGCCCAGCAGGCTCTGCGCCATGCGGTAGGGCGCCTGCACCGGGTATTGGTTGTAGGCCTTGCTGTACAGATCCCACCACCAATCATTGAGTGCACTCTTGGGCGACATCAAACCGTAAGCGCCACGCGCACCCAGGATCACGCCGTCGGGCATCTTGTCGCCCAGGCCGGGCAGCACATGGTCAGCGGCCGAGAACACCACCTGGGTCTTCTTGAACAAACCGCGTGGTGCAGCCTGCAGGATGAAGGCCTGCAGGTCACCACCCCACAGGCTGCTGTGCGTCACATCGGCCGGCTTGGCCATCAGGGCCGAAATCTCGGTGCCGTACTGGCCGGCGCCAAATTTGGGCAACTGGTCTTCACCCGGCTTGGCGCTGGGCATCAATTTTTCCATCGACAGCGTGAAGTCTTTCTTCGAATCCTGGCCCCAGGCGTAGTCCTGGTTGATCAGGTTGAAGCTGTCCACCTTGATCTTGCGGGCCGCCAGGTAGCGCACCAGCGCCACGTTGTCCATCGCGCCGTGGCTGGCGGTACGGAACACGAAGTTGTATTTGCTGTCCTCAAAAATGCGCGGTGTGCCGCAGTCATAGAGGATCAAAAACTTCTTCATCTCCTCGGCAGCGGGGGCCACGGCCAAACAATCACCCGAGCCGACATAGCCCACCACCGCGTCCACCTTCTCGCGGTCATACAGGTTTTTAAGCTCCTGCACCTGCTTGGTCGCGCCGCCGTTTTCGTCCACGTAGACAAATTCGAGCTTCATGCCGCCGACGCCCACCTTGTTGTAGGGCGCGGGCGCGGTGCCCTTGTTGAAGGCCTCCAGCAGCACCTTGGCACCGTTGACCGCCGGGATGCCAAAGCTCTCGGCCGCCTGGCCCGACAAAAAGCTGACGATGCCCACCTTGAAGGTTTCTTGCGCCCTGGCGGGGGTGGCCAACAGGCCGCTGGCGCACAGGGCCGCAGCCATTGCAGTGCTGCGCCAGGCGCTGTGGCGGGTGCCAGCAGCCAGCAGCAGGTGGGCGGGGGTGGGTGTGGTCATGGGCTTGTCTCCAGAGGGTCGGCCCGGGGTGGACCACGATGCGCCGCTTGGTTGTGCATGTTGGTCTGGCGGGCCGATTGCCGGAAGCTGACAAACCCCATGCGGGCCTGTCAAGTCGGGGACAGGCCGGGCAGCCGGCGCGGCGCGTCCAGGGGGGCAACGCCATCGAGGTCCGGCACCGCCAAATCCGGAATGACGGCGTTGGGCAGCGGCAGCTTGCCGGTCTGCAACGGCTGCACGGCATGGGTGCAGCGTGCTGCCCATCAGCATGAGGGCCAGTGGGTCTTCGTTGATCCGCAAGACATGCCCTGGGCCGCTGTTGGCCCAGCCAGCGCTCACCTGCAGCCACAGCCGCAGCCGCAGCCGCAGCCGCAGCCGCAGCCGCAGCCGCAGCCGCAGCCGCAGCCGCTGTGGCGGTTGCAGCAGCGCCCAGCCGCTCAGTGCCGAAAGTGCCGCGTGCCGGTGAACAGCATGACGATGCCACGCTCGTTGGCGGCGGCAATCACCTCGGCATCGCGCATCGAGCCACCGGGCTGGATGACGCAGCTGGCGCCGGCGTCCACCACCACGTCCAGGCCATCGCGGAACGGGAAAAACGCATCACTGGCCACGGCGGTGCCGGCCAACGACAAGCCGGCGTTTTGCGCCTTGATGCCGGCAATGCGGGCCGAATCGATGCGGCTCATCTGGCCGGCGCCCACGCCCATGGTCATGCCATCGGCGCAGAACACGATGGCGTTGCTCTTGACAAACTTGGCCACCTTCCAGGCAAAGCGCAGGTCGGCCAGTTGCTGCGCTGTGGGCTGCAGGCTGCTGACCACTTTCAGCTCGGCCAGGGCCACGTTTTTGCTGTCGGTGGACTGCAGCAGCAAACCGCCGCCAACACGCTTGAAATCAAGCTGGTTGCCCTGGCCTGACAGCGGCACCTCCAGCAGGCGCACGTTCTGCTTGCTGGCAAAGATGGCGCGGGCCTCGGGTGTGATGTGCGGGGCGATGATCACCTCGACAAACTGCTTGGCCACGGCCTCGGCGGTGGCGCCGTCCAGCGGCTGGTTGAAGGCGATGATGCCGCCAAAGGCGCTGGTGGGGTCGGTTTTCAGCGCTTTGGCATAAGCCGCAAAGGCCGTGGCCGCCACCGCCACGCCGCAGGGGTTGGCGTGTTTGACGATGACGCAGGCGGCTGGCGCAGCGACGCTGTCGTCCGCGTCCATACCAAAGGACTTGACACACTCCCAGGCCGCATCGGCGTCGGCGATGTTGTTGAACGACAGCGCCTTGCCCTGCAACTGCAGCCACTGCGACAAGGTGCCCGGCGCGGGCGCCAGCTCACGGTAGAAGGCCGCGCTTTGGTGCGGGTTCTCGCCGTAGCGCATGTCCTGCGTCTTGCGCAGTTGCAGCGTGAAGGTGTCGGGGTAGGCGCAACGCTGCGGCACGGCGGCGGGCTGGTCCTCGGCGCCTGGCTGCAGTGCGCTGAGGTAGTTGGTGATCATGCCGTCGTAGGCGGCGGTGTGGGCGTAGACCTTGCGCGCCAGACTGAACCTGGTTTTGCGGCTGATGCGCTGCTCAGCGGTGGCGTCCAGCTCGGCCAGCACTTGCGGGTAGTCGCTGGGGTCGATCACCACCGTCACGTCTTGCCAGTTCTTGGCGGCGGCGCGCAGCATGGCCGGGCCACCGATGTCGATGTTCTCGATGGCGTCTTCCAGCGTGCAATCGGGCCGAGCGGTGGCCTGGGCAAACGGGTAGAGGTTGATGACCAGCAGGTCGATGGTGTTGATGCCGTGCTCGGCCAAGGCGGCCATGTGGGCCGGCACGTCACGCCGCGCCAGCAGGCCGGCGTGGATGTGGGGATGCAGGGTCTTGACCCGGCCGTCCAGCATCTCGGGGAAGCCGGTGACCTCGCTCACCTCGGTGACCGGCAGGCCAGCATCGGCCAGCAGCCGCGCGGTGCCCCCGGTGGACAAGAGCTTGATACCGCGCGCATGCAGCGCCTGGGCAAAGGCGACGATGCCGGTCTTGTCGG
Organism: Betaproteobacteria bacterium; assembly: GCA_031428185.1. Taxonomy (GTDB): domain Bacteria; phylum Pseudomonadota; class Gammaproteobacteria; order Burkholderiales; family Burkholderiaceae_C; genus Pseudaquabacterium. The sequence continues at coordinate 26,871 of JANPOW010000100.1, forward strand.
ACACGGAGAGCAGGGCTGTGGTCATGGTGGGCCGGGTGTGGATTGCTGGGAGTTGTTGGTGCGCGGCGGCTGTGCTTGCTGGCGTGCTGTTTGCCGTTTGTTGTTTGCCGTTTGCCGTTTGCCGCTTGTTGTTTGCCGTTTGTTGTTCGCCAGGGTGGCTTGTGGCGCGCCGGGCAGCGCCTACGGCTTGATCAGCTTGTGGTCTTGCAGTTTGCGGCGCAGGGTGTTGCGGTTGATGCCCAGCCATTCGGCGGCCTTGCTCTGGTTGCCGTCGGCGTGTTTCATCACCACCTCCAGCAGCGGCTTTTCCACCGCGCCAACCACCATCGCATGCACCGCATGCGGCTCGGTGCCGCGCAGGTCTTTGAAGTACTGCTCCAGGCTGTCGCGGATGCAGTCTTCGATGGCTTTTTTGCTCATGCTTGTTGTTCTGGGTCAGGTGGGTTGGCGGCCGGCGCTGCCGGCCAGACCGGGTGGGTCTGGGCCAACTGGTCAAAGTAGTCGGTGACGGCGGCCACCTGGGTTCGGGTGTCGTCGATCTGGTTCATGGCGCTGCGAAACAGCTCACCACCGGGCAGCGCACGCACCGCCCAGCCGATGTGCTTGCGCGCGGTGCGCACGCCTGTACCCTCGCCGTACAGCGCGTAGTGTTCATGCAGGTGCGCCACCAGCCACTGGCCGGCGTCAGCCGTATTGGGTGCGGCAAGCGCCTGGCCAGTGGCCAGAAAGTGGGCGATCTCGCGGAAGATCCACGGCCGGCCTTGCGCGGCGCGGCCGATCATCAGTGCATCTGCGCCGGTGGCGGCCAGCACGGCGGCGGCACTCTGGGGGCTGGTGATGTCGCCATTGGCCACCACCGGCACCCGCACAGCGGCCTTGATGGCAGCCACGGTGTCATGCTCGGCTGCGCCGGTATAGCCCTGCTCGCGGGTGCGGCCGTGTACCGTGAGCATGGCCACCCCGGCGGCCTCAAATGCCCGTGCCAACACCAGCGCGTTGCGCTCAGCCTGGCACCAGCCGGTGCGCATCTTCAAGGTGACTGGCACCTGGCGCGGCGCGCACACCGCCACCACGGCGGTGGCAATGCGGATGGCCAGCGCTTCATCGCGCATCAAGGCTGAGCCAGCCCATTTGTTGCACACCTTCTTGGCCGGGCAGCCCATGTTGATGTCGATGATCTGGGCGCCACGGTCGATGTTGTAGGCGGCGGCCTCGGCCAGCATGGCGGCGTCGGTGCCGGCAATCTGCACCGCGATGGGGCCGGGCTCACCGCTGTGGTCGGTGCGGCGGCTGGTCTTGAGCGAGGCCCACAAATCCTTGCGCGAGGTCACCATCTCGCTCACCGCATAACCGGCCCCCAGGCGGCGGCACAACTGGCGGAACGGGCGGTCCGTCACCCCAGCCATCGGGGCGACAAAAAGCCGGTTCGGCAGTGTGTACTGGCCGATCTGCATGGTGGGTTTTGGGGGAGTGTGGGCGCCGCAAGTGCTGCTGGGCGGGCGCCGGATTGCTGAAAAAAGAGGCAAAGTATAGCCGTCGTCCTGGCTGGTTTTTGGCCGTGCCAGCCTGTCCGAACCGGCCCGCCGCGGGTCACGTTGGGCCCCCAGCGCGGCGCGGTGCATGGCTGCAGCGGCCTATCATGCCGCCGCATGGAAGCCTGGATCGAACTGCATCTGGCCACCTTGCTGGCAACACTGGCGCTGCCCAAATTTGGCCTCAGCACGGTATTTGTGGTGGCGCTGGTGTCGGCCACCTTGCTGCCGCTGGGCTCGGAGCCGGCGGTGTTTGGCCTGGTCAAACTCAACCCGGCCTTGTTCTGGCCGGCGGTGGGTGTGGCCACATTGGGCAACACAGTCGGCGGCGCCATCACCTGGTGGATGGGTTACGGCGCCGAGCGTGCGGTGGAGCGCATCACCCACCGGCCACACACTGGCGCGCACGGCCGCGCCCTGGTCTGGCTGCAGCGCTTTGGCGCCCGCGGCTGCCTGCTGTCCTGGCTGCCGGTGGTGGGTGACCCCCTGTGCGCGGTGGCCGGCTGGTTGCGGCTGCCGTTCTGGCCCTGCCTGGCCTACATGGCCATCGGCAAGGCGCTGCGCTACATCACGATGACGGCAGCACTGCTGTGGGTGTTCCCCGGCGCGCTGCCGGGCTGACCCCCGCCAAACCCCCTTTCGGGTGAGGCCCCAGGGCGACAACGGGCTGCAGAATCTGCCCCACCATGGCCCATACCACCCCCGCCTACAACCGCCTGAGCGCCAACTTCAGCCGGCTCTACCACCTGGAGCACCTGCAGTCACTGGCCTTCTGGGACCAGGCCGCGATGATGCCCGGCGGTGGCGCCGAGGCCCGCGCCGCTGCGCTGGCGGAGCTGGCCAGCGTGATGCACACGGTGCGTACCGACCCAGGCCTGCCCGACGCACTGGCCCGCGCTGCGGATGAGCCGCTGGACGACCTGCAGCGCGCCAACCTGCGCGAGATGCAGCGTGAATGGCGTGCCGCCAACGCGCTGCCCGACGCGCTGGTGCAGCGTTGCCAACTGGCCAGCGCCCGCTGCGGCCATGCCTGGCGCAGCCAGCGGCCGGCCAATGACTGGGCCGGTTTTTTGCCCAACTTCCGCGCCGTGGTGGACGCTGCGCGCGACGAGGCCGAGTTGCTGTCCCAAGCTATCGGGCTGCGCCCGTATGACGCGCTGATGGACCGCTTTGAGCCCGGCATGACCTGCGCCCAACTCGACCCGCTGTTTGACGACCTGCTGCAGTGGTTGCCCGGCCTGATCCAGCAGGTGCAGCTGCGCCAGCAGGGCGAGCCGGTGATCACGCCGGTCGGCCCGTTTGCCGTGGACGCCCAGCGCAGGCTGTGCCGCCAGGTGATGGACCTGTTGGGTTTTGACTTTGCCCACGGCCGGCTGGATGTCAGTGACCACCCGTTTGCCGGTGGCGTGCCCGAGGACGTGCGGCTGACCAACCGCTACACCGCCGATGACTTCATCAGCGGCCTGCTGGGTGTCATCCACGAAACCGGCCACGGCCGTTATGAGCAAGGCCGGCCGCGCGCGCTGCTGGGCCAGCCGGTGGCGCAGGCCAGGTCCATGGGCATCCACGAAAGCCAGAGCCTGGCCTTTGAGATGCAGTTGGGCCGCCACCCCGGCTTTTTGGCCAGCCTGCTGCCGCTGATCCGCCAGGCCTTTGGTGACCAGCCGGCGTTTGAGTTGGAGAACCTGCGCCGCTTGCTGACCCGGGTGCAGCCCGGGCTGATCCGGGTCGACGCCGATGAGCTGAGCTACGCGCCGCATGTGGTGCTGCGCTACCGCATTGAGCGCCAGTTGATCGAGCGCGAAGTGCAGCCCGAGGACGTGCCCACGCTGTGGGATACCGGCATGGCCAGTTTGCTGGGCCAGGACAGCCGCGGCAAGCACCGCGACGGCGCGCTGCAGGACATGCACTGGCCCGAGGGCATGTTTGGCTATTTCCCGTGTTACACGCTGGGCGCGATGTACGCCGCGCAGTGGTTTGCGGCGATGCGGGCGGCGCAACCTGCGCTGGATGCGCGCATCAACGCGGGTGACACCGGCCCGGTGTTTGGTTGGCTGCAGCAGCACATCTGGACCCCCGCCAGCCGTTGGCCCACTGCCGAGCTGGCGCGCCGTGCCAGTGGTGAAGCGCTGAACCCGGCGCACTACCGGGCCCATCTGGAGGCGCGTTACCTGGGGTGATGTGGCCGTGCGTTGCTGCGGCGCATGGTGGTGCAGCAACGTTGTGGCCGGACGCTTGCGCAGGCAGGCATCAAGCGGCGGGCTTGGCGCGCTTGCGGGCGCTGGGCTTGGCCGGCGCATCGGCCACGGCGGTGGCGGCAGTTTTGGCGGCCTTGCGTGCTGGCCGGCTGGCTTCTGGCGCGGGCGCGGGCGCGGGCGCGGGTGCGGGTGCGGGCGCCACCACGGGCTTGGCGGTTGCACCCTTGCCAGGCCGGAACTTGGGCCGCTTGGCAAGCAGCGGTGCGGCGACTGCGGCCTCGGCAGCTTTGGCGGGCTTGGCAGGTTTGGCGGGTTTGGCAGGTTTGGCCTCAGGTGCAGGCGCTGCAGCGCCGCCCAGTTGGGCCACTGCGGCCGCCAGCGCATCCACCCGGGCGGCCAATGCGGCCAGCTGCTTGGCGCTGGGCACCCCCAGCTTGGCCAGAGCGCGGCCGGTGCGCTCCTCGAAAATCGTCTCCAGCTTGTCCCACTGGGCATTGGCCTTGTGGCCCACCTCACCAGCCATGGCCGTCATCTTGCCGGCCACGTCGCCCAGGGTTTCTTCGGCTGCGGTCTGGGTCTTGCGCTGCAGGCTGGCGCCTTCTTTCATCAAGGCATCAAACACCTTGCTGCCACCACCCTGGGCCTTGGCAAACGCGCCCAGGCCGGCCAGCCAGATCTGCTGCGCCGAGTCCTTGACGGTCTGCGCCAGTTGGCTGTCCAGCAAGCCAGCGGATGCGCCGCGTGGCGTACTGCCCGTGTCGGCCTGTGCGGCGTCTGACGCCGGCGCCGCCTTGTGCATTTTTTTGACCATGTTGAACTCCTCGGGGTGAGCGGGCAGTGTAGGCAGGCGGGTTTGAGGCGTCAGCCTAATTCGCCGGGCCACAGCCCCGGTGTTTGCCCGCCTGTGCAGCGGCAGGTGTGTCGGGGTCGCCGGCCGCGCCGACGGGCTGCACGGCTCGCCGCAGCGCTGTGACCACCACCAACCCAGCCGGCGGCCCGTGGGCCGCCAGCTATCCTGCAGCCATGTACGTGTCCTACTTCGGCCTGCGCCAGGCACCGTTTTCGATCGCCCCTGACCCGCGTTATCTCTACATGAGCGAGCGCCACCGCGAGGCCCTGGCCCATCTGCTGTACGGGGTGCAGGGCGGTGGTGGGTTTGTGCTGCTGTCGGGTGAGATCGGTGCTGGCAAGACCACCGTGTGCCGGTGTTTTTTAGAGCAGGTGCCGGCGGGCTGCCAGGTGGCCTACATCTTCAACCCCAGGCTCACAGTGACTGAACTGCTGCAGTCCGTGTGTGACGAGTTCGGCATTGCGGTGGCGCCACCGGCGCCGGGCGGCCAACCCACCGTCAAGCCGTATATCGACGCGCTCAATGCCCACTTGCTGGCGGTGCATGCCAGAGGCGGGCAGTGTGTGCTGATCATTGACGAGGCGCAAAACCTGTCGCCCCGGGTGCTGGAGCAACTGCGCCTGCTGACCAACCTGGAGACCAACGAGCGCAAGCTGCTGCAGATCATCCTGATCGGCCAGCCCGAGCTGCGCAGCCTGCTGGCCGAGCCCGGCATGGAGCAACTGGCGCAGCGCGTGATTGCGCGCTACCACCTGGGCGCGCTGACCGCGCCCGAGACCGCTGCCTATGTGGCGCACCGCCTGGCGGTGGCGGGCCGGCAGGGCGCGGTGCCATTTGATGCCCCGGCCTTGCGCCGCCTGCACAACGTGAGTGGTGGTGTGCCACGCCGCATCAACCTGCTGGCCGACCGGGCCTTGCTGGGGGCGTATGCGCAAGGCAAGGCCCAGGTGGGCCGCAAGCTGATCGACCACGCCGCGCGCGAGGTGTTTGACGCAGCCAGGCCACCCCGCCGCAACGGCTGGCGGGCGGGCCGGCGCTGGGGCCTGTGGGCCGTGGTGGCCACCGGGCTGGTGGGCACGCTGATGGTGGGTGCGGGCGTCTGGCGGGCCACCAACGGCGCGGCGGCCTTGGCAGCGGCACCTGCGGCGTCTGCGGCGGCGGCGCCTTCATCGGCACCGTCGCCAACACCAACACCAACACCAACACCAACACCAACACCAACACCAACACCAACACCAACGCCAACGCCAACGC
>JANPOW010000101.1:0-4711 GCA_031428185.1 Betaproteobacteria bacterium
GCTGCCCGCAGCGCCGCCGCCCGCGACACGCGCGGCCACCACAGCGGCAGCCCCCGGCGGCACAGCCACCACCGACAGCCCCCACCCCGGCCTGCTGGCCCGCAGCGGCTTGGCGGCCCGCGCCAGCCTGGCCGACACCCAGGCCACGCTGCAGTTCATCGGCGAGGTGCTGCAGGCGCTGGGCCGGCTGCTGCGCGGCCGCTCGCAAATGCGCTGGGCCGACCTGGCCTTCCAGCTCGACCAGACCGGCCCGCGCAGCGTGCCCATCGTGGCGCTGGTGTGCGGCCTGGTGGGTGTGATCCTGGCCTACATGGGTGCAGACCAGTTGAAGCGACTGGGCGCCCAAAGCTACATCGCCGACCTGGTGACGGTGGGCGTGGTGCGCGAGATTGCCGCGCTGATGACGGGTGTGATCCTGTCCGGCCGCATCGGTGCTGCGTTTGCCGCCCAACTGGGCAGCATGCAGGCCAACGAAGAGATCGACGCCCTGCGCACGCTGGGCCTGGACCCGGTGGACTACCTGGTGCTGCCGCGCCTGCTGGCCATGATGTTGGTGGCACCGCTGCTCACGGTCATGGCCGCCTTGGTGGGTGTGGTGGCGGGCTGGCTGGTGGCGGTGTTGATCTTTGCGGTGCCGGCGGCTGACTTCCTGACGCGCGGCCTGCAATCGCTCACCACCGCGCACCTGCTGGTGGGGCTGGGCAAAGGCACGGTGTACGCCATGCTGGTGGCGCTGGCCGGCTGCCGCCAGGGCCTGGCCGCCGGCCGCAGCGCCCAGGCCGTGGGCCAGGCCACCACGGCGGCGGTGGTGCAGGCCATCGTCTGGATCGTGATTGCCGCCTCGCTGCTGACCATCGCGTTGCAGCGCCTGGGCTGGTGAGCCGGCCATGCTGAGCCATAGCCCCCAGCCGATGCCCTCAGCGCAGGCCGATGCGCTGGTGCGGGTGCAGGGCCTGACGCTGGCTTTTGGCGACAAAGTGATCCAGCGCGGCCTGGCCTTTGACGTGCTGCCCGGTGAGGTGCTGGTCATCATGGGCGGCAGCGGCTGCGGCAAATCCACCCTGCTGCGCAGCCTGGTGGGCCTGCAGGTGCCGGCCGCCGGCCAGGTGCTGTACGGCAGTGATGACCTGTACCAGGCCGACCCCGAGGCCCTGGCCAAGCTGCGCCGCCAGTTTGGCGTGATGTTCCAGGCCGGTGCGCTGTGGAGCTCGATGTCGGTGGGCGACAACGTGATGCTGCCGCTGCAACTGTTTACCGAGCAAAGCGCCGACGAACGCGCCGCGCTGGCCCGCCGCAAACTGGCGCTGGTGGGCCTGAGCGACAGTTTTGACGCCGCGCCATCCGACCTGAGTGGCGGCATGCGCAAACGTGCGGCCATCGCCCGGGCGCTGGCGCTGGACCCACCGCTGCTCTACCTGGACGAGCCGTCCGCCGGGCTTGACCCCCCCACCTCGGCCCGGTTGGACGCGCTGATCCTGCAACTGCGCAACGACCACCACACCACGGTGGTGATGGTCACGCATGAGCTGGCCAGCATTTTTGCGGTGGCCGACCGCGCCCTGTTTCTCGACGCCAAGACCAAGACCATGACCGCGCTGGATGCCCCCAACACCTTGCGCGACAGCGGCCCACCCGAGGTGCAAGCCTTTTTGCGGCGGGATGGCAAACCATGATGCGCAACAAGGCCAATCCGGCGCTGCTGGGCGCGTTTGTGGTGGGCGGCGTGCTGCTGCTGCTGGCCGGGCTGATTGCTGCGGCCGGCGCCAGCCTGTTCACCCGGCGGGACCGGGTGGTGATGCTGTTTGACGGGTCCACCTACGGCCTGCAGGTGGGTGCGCCGGTGGTCTTCCGGGGGGTGCGGCTGGGCAGCGTGGCCACCATCGGCCTGCTCTATGACCCGGCCAGCGACAGTTTCCGCGTGCCGGTGGTGGCCGAGCTGGAGCGCAACATGGTCAAAACTCTGCAGGCCGACGGCGCCAAAACCAGCCCGGCACTGGGCCTGCCGGCGCTGGTGGCCAAGGGCTTGAGTGCGCAGTTGTCGATGCAAAGCCTGCTCACCGGCCAGCTGTATGTCGATCTGGACCTGCGCCCGGCCAAACCGCTGCAGACCCTGCCCGCGCCGCACCGCCACCTGGCGCCCGACGCGCTGGAGATCCCCACCACCACCACCGCGATCCAGAACCTCAAGAACCAGCTCGACACGGTGGACTTCCGCCGCCTGCTGGACGACGTGGGTGCCATCGCCACGTCGGCCCGCGCCCTGGTGGCCGGGCCGCAACTCAAGCAGGCGCTGGACGACCTGGCCCAGATCACCGGCAACGTCAAACGCCTGACCGCCAGGCTGGACCAGCGGCTGGACCCACTGGCCCAGGCCGCGCAAGGCGCACTGGGCGCCGCCCAGCAGGCCCTGGGCCGGCTGGGTGAGGCGTCCGAGCGCACGGGTGCCGCGGCCGGCAAGGTGGGCACGGCGGCCGACCGGGTGGGCGCGCTGGCCGACCCCGCCTCACCCCTGCTGCAGCGGGTGCAACAAACCGCCGACGAGCTGGCCCGCACCGCCGGCGCCCTGCGCAGCCAGACCGCCGCCGACGCGCCCACCGTGCAGCAACTGGGCCGCACACTGCAAGACGTGTCCCAGGCCGCCCGCGCGGTGCGTGAGCTGGCCGAGCTGCTGGACCGCCAGCCCGACGCCCTGCTGCGCGGCCGGGGCACGCAGGACGCGGCGCGCTGAGCGCCGGGGCCTGCTGCTGCCGACCATCCCGCCCGCCAGTGCCGCAACACCACACCGCCGCCACCCACCACCGGACCACACCATGCCCGCCCCTGCCCGCCCCCGCCTGCTGGCCGCCCCGGCCCGGCTCTTGGCCATCACCGCAGCCATCACCGCAGCCATCACCCTGGCCCTGCTGGGCGCCTGCGCCAGCCCGGCACCGGTGCCGCTGCACCTGCACAGCCTGGGCAGCGTGGCGCTGCCGTCGGGCACCCCACCGGGCCGCGCAGCGCCGGCCCTATCTGCCGCAGCACCCGCCACAGCACCCACCACAGCACCCGACACCTGGCAACTGCTGGCGGTGCAACTGCCGGCCTATCTGGACCGCGACGCCCTGCTGGTGCCCGCAACCAGCGGTGGCCTGCAGGCCCTGGCCGGTGAGCGCTGGGCCGAGCCGCTGCGCGACGCCGTGCCGCGCCTGCTGCGTGATGACCTGGCCCGCCTGCGTGGTGCGGCCAGCGTCTGGGCCGCACCACTGCCGGCCGGCCTGCTGGTGCAGCGCCAACTGCGGGTGGAACTGCTGGCGCTGGATGTGCTGCCCGGCCGCAGCGCCGTGCGGCTGCGGGCGCGCTGGTGGTTGGCCGACGTGGCACCGGCCGCCGGCATGCCCGCCACGCCGCTGCTGGGCGAAGCAGACCTGCAGACCCAGGTGGCTGGCACCGATGCGGCCGCGCTGGTGGCCGCCCACCGAGCGCTGCTGTGGCAACTGGCCGGGTGCATCAGTGCCGGCAGCAGCGCCACCAAGCGCAACGCCGGCGCTGCGCCGGGCTGAGCCGGGTTGCCTGACCGGCGGCTGTAGGACAAGACCCACAAACGCCCACGCAAACGTCTGAAAGACGCGGCCAGGCGGCTTGCCTACATTGGGTTGCACGGGAGCAAAACCGCCCCCAGCCACCCCTCAGCAACCACCAAGGAGCCAGCGCATGAAGCACCTGCATACAAGCGTATATGTCGCGATCTCGCTGGCCTCGCTGGTGGCGGCGCTGTTGCAGCCTGAGTCGATTGACCCGGCCGTGGCGCGCTGGGTGCTGGGCGGCAGCCCGCAACAGGCGGCACCCAGCAGCCGCTGAGGCCTCTTGGCCGGCTCTGACGCTGTCCCCGACGCCGCGCATTGCGCCGGCACCACGCGCTGGCTTGCCAGTGGGCGCGCTTGCGCTGTGTTTCATGCTGTTCCTGTCTGCCGCTGATCTGCGGTGGTGCCGCCCTTTATCCAGTCGAGCCCTTGCCATGACCTCATCTCCGCATGCCCCCACCCACCCGGCACTGGGCGACCACCGGCATTTACTGGGCCGCCACGTGCGCCAATGCCAGGCGGCGCAGCAGCGCTGGGTGCGCACCGCACGCCTGGCGGAGCGCGCACACGGCCTGCTGGCGCCACGCTTCATGACCACCGTGGCCGTGGGTGTGCTGGTCTTGCTGGCCGTGTGCACCGGGTGGTCCTGATATGGCCGCCGCTGGCCAGGCGGCACTGACCGAGCAACCACTGCACCACCTGGCAGCCCCCCCGCCACCCGAGCACGACCCTGACCTGACGCCGCTAGACCCCCTGCGCCAATTGGGCCAGCAGGGTGGCCCGCTGGACCCTCCGGTGCGGTCGGTGCTGTTTGGCGCGGCGCGTTTTGAGACCCACGGCCACAGCCTGGCGGCCAGCCACGAGGTGGTGCCGGCCGGCAGCCTGGGCAGCCCGTTTTTCCCCCGCCTGCAAGACAACATCCGCGTATTGCAACGGGCCCGCAGCCTGCTGGAGTTGCACGCCCACGAGGGCATGCACCTGGGCCCGGCAGCGCACTGGCTGCTGGACAACGCGGCCCTGCTGGACGAGCAGCTGCGCGCCATCCGCCAAGGCCTGCCGCGCAATTTTTTCCGCCTGCTGCCGCAACTGCGGGACCAACCGCTGGCCGGCCTGCCGCGCATTTACGGTGTGGCCTGGGCCTGGGTGGCGCA
>JANPOW010000102.1:0-1970 GCA_031428185.1 Betaproteobacteria bacterium
CCACCCGGTGTGCAGCTCAAGGATTTGGGCGCTGTGCGGCTGCGTGATTTGTCCCGCCCCGAGCGCCTGTGGCAGGTGTTGGCGCCGCCGCTGCGGGTGGACTTTCCGGCACTGCGCTCACTGGCGGCCACGCCCAACAACCTGGCCCAGCCGCTGAACCATTTTGTTGGGCGCGCGGCGGTGCTGGCGCAACTGCGCGAGCTGCTGCTGCAGCACCGGCTGGTCACCTTGTTTGGCACCGGGGGCATTGGTAAATCCCGCTTGTCGGCGCAACTGGGCGCCGAGCTGATTGAGCACTACCCGGACGGTGTGTGGTTTATTGAGCTGGCGCCGCTGCAAGACACCCGCCAAGCGGCCGAACGGGTGGCGCAAGCCGTGGCCAGCGTGCTGAGCGTGAAGGAGGAGCCCGGCCGCAGCGTGCTGGACGCGCTGCAGCAGTTTGTGGCTGACCGGCAACTGCTGCTGATCCTGGACAACTGCGAGCATGTGCTGGGGGCCGCCGCCACGCTGGCCAAAACCCTGCTGCAAGCCGGCCCGCGCACCACCGTGCTGGCCACCAGCCGCGAGGTGCTGCGGGTGGCCGGTGAATTGGCCTACCCGGTGCCGGCGCTCACGGTGCCGGATGCGGTGCAGGACGCCACACCAGGCACCACACCAGGCACCACACCAGGCGCCGCACCAGATGCGGCACCAGACGCCGCACCAGATGCCGCACCGGGTAACCCCACCACCGCCGCATTGCCCAGACACCTGCTCAGCCACGAGGCAGTGCAACTCTTCACCGACCGCGCCCGCAGCGCTCAGCCCGGCTTTCGGCTGAACGCCCACAACGCCGCAGCCGTGGTGGACATCTGCCGCCGGCTGGACGGCATCCCGCTGGCGCTGGAGCTGGCCGCCGCCCGGGTGCGCGCACTGCCGGTGCAGGCCATCGCTAGCCGCCTACGCGATAGTTTTGCGCTGCTCACCACCCGCGACGAAACCGTGGCACCGCGCCAGCGCACGCTGCAGTTGCTGATCGACTGGAGCCATGACTTGCTGGATGGGCGGGAGCGGGTGCTGTACCGGCGCTTGTCGGTATTTGCGGGGGGGTGGACGCTGGAGGCGGCTGAAGCCGTGTGCGGTGGGGATGAGGCGCTTGGCAGTGATGCGGTGCTGGACGCGCTGACCGGGCTGGTGGAGAAATCACTGGTGGCGATGGCGGCGGATGGCGCCGATGGGCATGCTGCCGAGCCGCGTTACCGGCTGCTGGAAACGGTGCGGCAGCATGCGGCTGAGAAGCTGCAGGCGGCGGAGGCGGATGCCGTGGCGCTGCGCCATCGCCACCTGGCGGCTTGCCTTGCGCAGGCCGAGCAGGCACTGCCGCAGTTGGGCGGTGTCAATAAAGCCGCCGTGCTGGCGCAGCTGGACCACGAGCGTGAAAACCTGCTGGCTGCGCTGGCCTGGTGCGCAGCGGACGGCGCGCTGCAGCCCAGCCGCAGCGTGGCCGAGCGGGGCTTGCGCCTGGGCTTTGCACTGCGGCCGTACTGGCTCAACCGCGGCTTGCTGACGCTGGGACTGGACACCACGCTGCGGGTGCTGGCGCATCCAGCTGCGGCGGCACGCGACGCGGTGCGCGCGCGGGCGCTGTTCAACGTCGGGCAGTTGTGCTGCTTCATGGGCCGCAACGCCGAGGCGATGGGCTACTTGGTGGAGTGTTTGGACATTGCGCGGGCTGTGGATGACAAGCACCGAGTCGCAGCGGTACTGCAGCCCTTGGGCATGGCGGCCATCGGCCTGGGCGACCGCCTGGTTGCCCGGCAATACATGGACGCCGCATTGCACGCAGCGCAGGACATCGACAACCCCCGCCAAGTGGCGTCTGCTCACAACGCGCTTGCGCAACTGGACCGCATGGATGGACGACTTGTCGACGCCGAGCACAGGTTGCGCGACGTGCTGGCGCTCGCGCGCGGCCTGCAAGACCAGGACTA
>JANPOW010000103.1:0-10932 GCA_031428185.1 Betaproteobacteria bacterium
GCCTTGCCGGCATCGTCCACACCGGGTTTGAAGCGGCATTTGCTCAGTGCATCAACCGCCGCACGGTCCAGCAGGCGGTGCTCACGCGACGCACCTGCCGAGCGGTCGATCTCGGCCTTGGACACCACACCCGTGGCGTCCACCGTGAAGCGGATTTTGCTGATGCCTGTGGCCTCGGCGCGCAGTGCGGCGGCGGGGTACTCGGGCTTGTCACAAGTGCCCACGTCAATGCGGGCCGCCACGGCTTGCGCTTTGGGCGGGGGCGGTGCTGCTGGCGCGGCCGGTGCGGCCACAACCGGTGCAGGTGCCGGTGCCGGTGCCGGAGCGATGGCCACCGGTGCCGGCGGTGGTGCCTCGCGTGTCACGGTGATGGCCGGTGCCAGCTGCGGCGTGGCCACCTGCACTTCAGGCGGTGGCACAAAAGACGGTGGGGGCAGCGCCACCTTGGGCGGCGGTGGCAGATTGTCGGGCGGTGGTGGGGGCGGGGGCTTGATCTCGTCGATGATCTTGGTCTCGATCGGCGCCTTGATCACTTCGACAATTTTGCGCCCCAGGCCGTTGACGAGGGCATAGCCGAGCATGACATGCAGCACCGCGACAACGATGAGGCCGGTGGGATGTTTCCCGGGACGGCGTTGCTGACTGGCGTAATCCACTGTGGAACCTCCAGACAACCGGCGGGTGTTCTCCGCAGGCTTCTGTGACTTTGTTGAGAAGGCAGCCTTGTGCGCCGCTTGCAGCTCTTGGTGCTGCATGTGCCGGCAATATAGCCTGAAAGATTACGGCGCCCGCTTGGGACTACACCCTAAGCTTTCTGGGCCCAAGCACGGGCGTTTGCGCCGCTGCTCCAACAGTGCTACGTCAACACGAGCAAGTCGGATGCCAATGTGGCACAGGTTTGGCGCTGCAAGCCAATGTCGCGCCTGCGCTCCACCGCCAACGCGCCGCGTGCTGGGCTGCTGCTGATCGGGTGGCGGCCGGCACGCCATGCGTTTGTTGCCGCATCGGCATGACGCGGCAACGGCCACTGGCCAGGCATGTTAGGGGTGGTGCGATGCGAAGTGCCGCTCTCACAATCAGCCCGGGTTGTGGCGCCTCCGTCCGGGCGGCGGCGGCTGAAAAGTGGGGTCCGACTGGTCATGATTGGTGATGTCTTGCTGCTGTTGCGGGACCGGCTCAACGCCTATTTGCGTGACGCCACGCCCGCGCCGGATTCAGCAGAAGACCCCGTGCAGTTGATTGACGGTGAGCAATCCGACCCCATCGTTTTCCGCCTTAACGCACTGACGGTATTGCTGGTCAATATCGAGCAAGAGGCCACCCAGCGCACGCTGGACGCGCTGGTGCGCACCCAGCCTGATGGCAACTTGCGCCAGTTGTTGCCCGAGGTGCGGCTTAACCTGTATGTGCTGTTTGCAGCGCGCTTCAAGGCGTATGAACACGGCCTCAACCAGTTGGCCATGGTGATCCGCTTCTTCCAGCAGCACCGGGCCATGGACCATGACAACACCCCCGGCCTGAACCCGCTGATCGACAAACTGGTGCTGGAGCTGGTGACCCTGCCCATCAGCGAGCAAAACGAAATCTGGAGCGCGCTGCGGGTGGGCTATCACCCCTCGGTGCTGTTCCGGGTGCGCATGCTGGTGTTCCGTGATGCGGATGGCGCCGCGGTGCCAAAGGTCAGCACCACGGTCATCCGCGCTGCCCAGCGTGTGTAGTTGCCACAGCCAGCCCTGTCCGCCCTTCAACCCCCCCCCCAGCCGCAACGGAGTACCACCATGCCCGTCTACAAGACCCCGGGTGTTTATGTCGAGGAGATCGCTACCTTGCCACCGTCGGTGGCCGAGGTGGCAACAGCGGTGCCGGCCTTTATCGGCTACACCGAGTTGGGCCCGGCCGACACCGCAGAGGCCAAGGTGCTGCGCATCACCACGCTGCTGGACTTCAAGACCAGCTTTGGCGCTGCGCAGGGTTTGAAGTTCACGGTCGCCGCACCGGCGCAGCCCGGCCAGGCACCGCTGGTGCAGGCGGTGCCGCCGACCAGTGCGTTTTCGCTGTACCACGCGCTCAGCCACTACTTCAAGAACGGCGGTGGGCCGTGTTACGTGGTGTCGGTGGGCAACTACCGTTCTGCACCCACCAAGGCACGTTTCTCCGCCGGCCTGTTGGCGCTGGAGAAAGAAGACGAGCCAACCCTGCTGGTATTGACCGACGCGGCCGCCCTGCTGGCGCCGGGTGCCTATTACGAAGTGTGTGGTGAGGCATTGGCCCAGTGCGCCAAGCTGGGTGACCGCTTCACCGTGCTGGACGTACACAGCGGCGACACCCAGGCCATGCGCAACGACAGCAATCTGCTGTCGGGCAATTTGAAATACGGCGCGGCCTACCATCCCTACCTGCTGACCACACTGGCCTGCCCCTATGCCGATGCCGATGTGGTCATCACGCGGCCCAACGGCGGCGCGGTCAGCAACCTGACAGGCACGACCAGCTTTGGTGCACCCAACGGCATCGTGGTCAGTTTCACAGGCGTAGCCGGCAGCAACCCCGGGGTCACGCTGGCCTTTGGCGCCAAGGCCACCACCGTCAGCTTTACCGTGGCGCCGGCGTCGTTGACGATCAACGATGTCAATGGCAAGACCGGCAACGACGTGCTGGCGGCGTGGACGGCCTTCAAGGCCGCCAACAACCCCACCGGCGGGTTTGATGTGGCGCGCGGTGGGGATGGCACCGGCGCGCCGGCGGCGGCCGACGTGGCCCGCACCGCCATCCCGCTGCCAGCGCCAGCGGGTGAATCCCTGGCCACCATCCAGACCAACGAGACCGCGCTGTACAACGCGGTGCGCAGCGCGCTGGAATCGCAACGCCTGGTGCTGCCACCCAGCGCTGCCGTGGCCGGCATTTATGCCCGAGTAGACCGCGAGCAGGGCGTCTGGAAGGCGCCGGCCAATGTGGGCGTGGCCGCGGTGCTGGGCCCGGTGGCCAAGATCACCGACGACGATCAGGACCGGCTGAATGACGACCCGACTGCCGGCAAATCCATCAACGCGATCCGCGCGTTCACCGGCAAAGGCACGCTGGTGTGGGGTGCGCGCACGCTGGCCGGCAATGACAACGAGTGGCGCTATGTGTCGGTGCGGCGCTTGTTCATCACGATTGAAGAATCAGCCCGCAAGGCCACCGCATTTGCGGTGTTCGAGCCCAATGACGCTGGCACCTGGCTCAAGGTCAAGGCCATGATCGAGAGTTATCTCTATGGCCTGTGGGAGCGCGGCGCGCTGGCCGGTGCCAAGCCCGAAGCTGCCTACTTTGTGCGGGTGGGCCTGGGCACCACCATGACACCGCAAGACGTGCTGGCAGGCCGGATGATTGTGGAGATTGGCATTGCCGCCGTGCGGCCGGCCGAGTTCATCGTGCTGCGCTTCTCGCACAAGCTGCAGACCGAATGAGGCAGCAGGCTTGATGGCAAAGACGCGGCACCCGCCCACCCCACCTGACCCAAACCGCACAAGGCGCACACCATGGCCATGACCAAGGACCAGATCAAGGCAACGTACCCGCTGCCGGTCTACAACTTCCGGGTCGAGATCGACGGCACCAGCGTCGGCTTCTCGGAGGTCTCGGGGCTCAACATTGCTCACGAGACCATCAGCTACAGCGAGAGCGCCACGCGTGGCCCCGGCCCACGCATCCTCTACATGCCGGGCCGGCCCAAAGTGACCACGCTGACCATGAAAAAAGGCGTGGTCAGCGGCAGCAGCGTGGCCACGCTGTACCAGTGGATCCACGGCATTGCGCTGAACCGGGTGGACAAGAAAGACATCATGATCCGGCTGTGCGACGAGACCGGCGCAGCGGTGATCAGCTGGAAGGTGATCAATGCGTTCCCGACGCAGCTTGACGCGCCCAGCTTCAACGCCAGCTCCAACGATGTGGCGGTTGAATCGATGCAGCTCACCGCTGACGACATCCAGATCGAACAAGCCTGAGAGCGACCGCAGGCATGGCCATCAGCAGCACCGCCCAGGACAGCAGCTACCCGCTGGCGGCCTACAACTTCCGCGTCACGGTGGCGGACTTGGCCATGAGCTTCACTGAGGTCAGTGGCCTGTCGCGTGAGTTCGAGACCCTCACCTACCGCCACGGCTTGAGCATGTTTGAAGGCGGATCCATCGTGCGCTTCAAGCTGGACAAGTTCCGCCCCATCACGCTCAAACGTGGTGTGGTGCAAGGCATGGCGCAACTGCGTGATTGGCTGGAGGCCGGCGACATCCGCACCGTGGGTGTCAGCCTGTGTGATGCACGCGGTGACCCGGTGCTGACCTGGCGCGTGCAAAAAGCCCTGCCCACCCGGCTGGACGCACCCGCACTGCAAGCTGCCGGCAACGATGCGGCGGTTGAGACCCTCACCCTGATGGCGGCCGGCATCACGGTCGGCCCGCCCTGAGCAGCGCCATGGCCGACCCCATTTTGGGCCTGCGCTTTGGTGTGTTGTTCATGGCCGGTGGGCTGGTGGCCAATCCGCTGGACCTGCGTTTTCGCAAGGTGTCCGGCCTGGCCATGACGGTGGCGACCGAGCCGGTGGTGCAGGGCGGCCAGAACGGCTACACCCAGCAACTGCCCCGCAGCGTGGGCCATGGCAACCTGGTGCTCGAGCGTGGCATGGTCATCGGCTCACCGCTCAATGCCGAGTTCAATGCCTCGCTCAGCACCTTCAAGTTCATCACCTCCAACGTGCTGGTCAGCCTGCTGGGGGACAGCGGCCAGCCGCTGGCGGCCTGGTTGTTCATGAAAGCCTGGCCGGTGAAGTGGGCCACCTCTGACCTGGACGCCGAACAGCCCAGCCTGCTGATCGACACGCTGGAGCTGGCCTACACCCGCATGCAGGTGATGCGGCTCTGACTGGCTGCCCGCACCCGCAGCCGTACCCACGCCACCACCATGCCCATCGAGATCCGTGAACTGGTGATCCGCGCCCGCATCAGTGACCAGCCCGAGAACAACGCTGGTGACGCGGATGGACCCCACAGTGGCCCGGCGCAGGCCCACGCGGGCCTGAGCGCCGAGCAGGCCGAGCACATCGTGCAAGAGTGCGTGCGCCAGGTGTTGCGCGTGCTGGCCCAGCAACAAGAGCGCTGACCAATGGCCTTGCTGAACCTGTTCAAGCTGGAAAAGCTGCACATCGAGGCCTACAAAAACGCCCAGCGCAGCCAGCCCGCGTCACCGCCCCGGCTGGCGGTGATGTTCAACCCCAGCACCTACCGGCGCAGCCACGAGGTGGCCTACACCACCAGCAAGACCCAGGGCATCAACAGCCAGGGTGCGCCGTCGCACTACGCCTACAGCAAGCCCGGGCAGTTGGCCATCAAGCTGATTTTTGACGGCACGGGGGTGCATTTGATCGGGGCCGAGCGCCTGCTGGGCATGCCTCAGGTCAAGCGCGACATCCGCGATTTTGAGCAGCTGTGCCTGCGCATGAACGGCGGCATCCACCAGCCCAATTTTTTGTGGGTGCGCTGGGGCAGTGCGCTCAGTTTCAAAGGCCGGCTGCACAAGCTCGACATTGCCTACACCCTGTTTGATGAATCGGGGGACCCGCTGCGGGCCGAACTGGATGTGGTGTTTGTCGAAGACACGGCAGCAACCACCGCGCAGTTGCTGGCCGACAAAAGCTCACCCGACCTGACCCATGTGCGCATCGCCAAGGCCGGCGACACGCTGCCGCTGCTGTGCCAGTCGATTTACGGCAGCTCACGCCACTACCTGGCGGTGGCGCGGCACAACCGGCTGGATGACTTCCGCCAGTTGCAGCCCGGCCAGCGGCTGCTGTTCCCGCCGCTGGATGTGGGGGTGGCATGAGTGTTGTCACCGTCACCGTGCTCAGTGCCGGGCGCGCGGTAGACCCGGCGTTTGCGCTGCGCTCGGTGGACATCCGGCGCGAGCTGGGCCGCGTGCCCACCGCCATGCTGATTTATGTGGATGGTGACGCGGCCAGCCAGACATTTCCAGTCAGCGACAGCGGCGCGTTCAACCCGGGCACCGAGATCCAGATCAAGGCCCGCTACGAGGGCGAGCCCGGGCCGGAGAAAGTGCTGTTCAATGGCCTGGTGGTGCGCCACGCGATCGAGGCCGACCGGCAGGGCTCACACCTGCGCATCGAACTGCGGGACGCGGCGGTCAAGCTCACCGCGCCACGCCGCAGCGCGGTGTTTGAGCAGATGAGCGACAGCGACGTGATCCAGAAACTGGTGGCGGCGGCCGGCCTGCGCTCTACCGTGGCCAGCACCCCGTTCAAGCACCCGTCGCTGGTGCAATACGACTGCAGTGACTGGGATTTTGTGCTGGCGCGGGCCGAGGCCAATGGGCTGCTGCTGGCCGTCAACGACGGCGTATTGACACTCGCCACCCCGCCCGCCGGTGGCCTGGCTGCTGTGACCATCCACTACGGCATCGACAGCATTTTTTCGCTGGAATTCGAGACCGACGCACTGGGCCAGACCGGCGCTGTGCACACCCAGGGCTGGGACGTGCAGAACCAGGCCGCGCTGCAGGCCACCGGCAAGCCACCAGCCAGGCCAGGCCAAGGCCCGCTCAGCAGCGCTGCCGCTGCCAAGACGCTGGGTTATGGCGACACCACGCTGGTCCACCCGGCCGCCACTTCGCAAGAAGAGCTGAAAGCCTGGGCCGACGCGCAAGGCCAGCGCGCCAGCTTGGGCCTGGTGCGGGGCCGCGCCTGCCTGGCGGGCAACGGCGCGCTGGCCTTGCTGCAGGTGGCCCAAATTGACGGCGTGGCGCGTTGTTTCCAGGGCAAGGCGCTGATCACCGGCCTGTGCCACCGCATTGATGCCGACGGCTGGCAGACCGACTTGCAGTTTGGCCTGGCAGCGCGCCCGGCCCACGCCCAGCCCGGTTTCAGCAGCCCGGCCTCAGCGGGCCTGCTGCCGGCGATGGCCGGGCTGCACATCGGCATCGTGGCGTCGGTGGCCGATGACCCGGACGGCCAATACCGCGTCAAAGTCACGCTGCCCGGCCTGCCCGACACAGCCCAAGGCCTTTGGGCACGTCAGGCCATGCCGGACGCCGGCAACAAGCGCGGCTGGGTGTTCCGGCCCGAGCCGGGCGACGAGGTGGTGCTGGGCTTCTTCAACCAGGACCCGCGCCAGCCGGTGATCCTGGGCGCGCTGTACAGCAGCAAGCAATTGCCACCGGCCGACATCCTGGACGACAGCGACAAGAACACCCTGAAAGGCCTGGTCAGCCGCGCCGGCCTGACCATCGCGCTGGTGGACGGCGACAAACCCAAGCTGTTCTTGCAGACACCCGGCAAACGCAAGCTGCTGCTGGACGACAACGACCAAGCCATCACCCTGAGCGACGACAACGGCAACAGCCTGACGATGAACGCCGACGGCATCACGCTGGAAAGCGGCAAGGGCTTCAAGGTCACGGCCAAAGGCGCGGTCGAGATCAAAGGCCAGAGCATTGATTTGAACTAGCACTGCGCCACCACACCATCACCCGCTTCTCACGCCAACCAGCCCACCATGCCCGACATCCAGCTGCGCCTGACCATCGACGACCTCAACCTCATCCTGGAGGCGGTGGGCAACCTGCCGTTTGCGCGGGTCTACAGCCTGGTGTCCAAGATTCAGGCCCAGGCGGCCGAGCAGATCCAGGCCGGCACCGGCCAAGCGGTGGCGCCACCCGCTGCAGTGATGCCGCCGGTGGGGCTGCGCTGAGGCCAAACACGGCGCGCAGATACACGCTTCACAACCACGCTCCACAACCACGCACCATGGACGACAGCAACGGCTTTCTCGGCACCGGCTGGGCCTTTCCGCCCCGCTTCACTGCGGGCGGCGCCGGGGTGGACATGGTCAGCGGTGTGGACGACATCGAGCAAAGCCTGGCCATCCTGCTGGCCACCCGGCGCGGTGAGCGCGTGCTGCAAGACGGCTTTGGCTGCGAGCTGGGCGAGTTCCTGTTCGGCGAGATCAGCCCGGGCCTGGTCGGCCAGGTGCGTGATCTGATCAGCGACGCCATCCTGCACTTTGAGCCGCGTGTGCTGCTCAACGAGGTGGACGTGTCCGGCCAGCGTGCCGGCGAAGGTGTGCTGCTGATCGCCATCGACTACACCGTGCGCGCCACCAACTCGCGCTACAACATGGTCTACCCGTTTTATCTGGCCGAGGCGGCGCAGCCGCCAGGTGCCAGTGCCGCAGCGCAGCCGCCGGGTGCCAGTGCCGCAGCGCAGCCGCCAGGTGCCAGTGCCGCGGCGCAACCGCCAGGGCCAAGCCCATGAGCGACCTGCTGCTGATCGACGGTGACATGGTGCAGTTCATGCCCGGGTTCACACCGGCCGTGGTGATGGTCAAGCCGGGCCAGTTGGCCGGCAGCGGCCCGGCCAATGCGGGTGGCAAGGCGGTGTGTGTGGACGGCGACGAGAAAAACGTCTCGGTACCGGGCTGCATGTACATGACACCGCAGTACAGCATCCCCGGCACCGGCACGCTCAAGATCGCCAGCCTGGCCCCTGACCAGACAGCGCGCCAGAGCAAGACCGGTGGCAAGGCGGTGCTGCTCAAGGGTGGCAGCTTCACCGCCAAGTTCGAGGTGCAAAGCCCGGCCCAGCAACCACCGCCCGGGCCTGGCGCGCCCATCCCCGATGCCACGCCCAGCTACAGCGGCAGCGGCCAGTTCATCACCAGCAATGCCACGGTCAAGGGCACTTGAGATGGCCGCTGACAGCACGCCCACCGCCACCGCCACCACCACCACCGACGGCACCAGCCAGGCCGCCCGCCAGCGGCCTGAGCTGGACCCCGCCTACGCCGTGCTGGACCAGCGCAGCAGCGCCGACCTGCTGGCCTTTGCCCGCGCCTTTGCCGCCGAGCTGGTGTTTGTGGATGACAACAACCAGCCGCAGGGTGATTGGACCGGCCTGCTGCCCGACGGTGACGGCCTGCTGGCTGCCGCCGACTACCTGCGCGCGCCTGAGCGCTTCAACGCTGAGCAGGCCGCGCCGTTTGCCCGGCCGCAGGTGGCGCTGCTGCTGGCCTGCATCCAGCTGCTGGGCCATGCCCGCGACCAGACCAATGCGCTGACCCGCCGCCATCTGGATTTTTACTACCGCGACGTGCTGCACATGCTGCGCAAGCCCGCCGTGCCCGACCAGGTGCATGTGCTGCTGGCGCTGGATGCACGCACCCAGCACCTGCTGCTGCCCGCCGGCACCTTGCTGCGTGCCGGCAAAAACAGCGCCGGCCAAGACCGCCACTACCGCACTGCGGCCGATGCACTGCTCAGCCCGGTGCGAGTGGCCCAGCTGCGGTCTTTGCGGGTGGACGTGCGCAACACCGGCATCGCCCAAGCCAGCCGTCAGTACCTTGACCGGGGCACGCGCCAGGCCGCGTTTCTGGCGATGTTGCGCATCGCCCTGGGCAGCCCGGCGCCGGGGGACGCGCTGCCACTGCCGCTGCTGCCCGGCCTGCCACCCGCCGCCCCGGCCGGTCAGCCGCCCAACCCGGTGGACTGGCCCACGCTGGTGCAGGCCCAGAAGATCATCGGCTTTGTCGCCAGCGGCCTGGCCATGCCGCTGCTGGATGACTTGCGCACCCTGATGCGCCTGCGCGCCAGCCGCCTGGCGGCTGATGGTGCCGACTGGGCGCGCATCAACACCATCCTGCAGCAGGCCGGCCGCGCACGCGACGCCAACTTCCAGTTGCAGCCGCAGGCGCCGGACGATTTCAATGCCAACCTGCGCAGCGCGCTGGGCCTGACACCGGCCCAATTTGCCCGCCTGTACGACCGCCTGCCCGAAGTGGCCAACGCCGACGACGCCTACGCCGTGCTGGACGGCCGGCCCGATGTGCAAGCCTTTGTGCTGGCTGAACTGCGCCTGCCGCTGGCCGACTTCAAGACCATGATGCAGACCAAAGCGGTGCTGGACACCGAATGGGCGCAGATCACCCGCTTGATTGAAGCCGCCGGCCAGCGCCGCAACCCGCTGTTTGTGCTGCCACCCGCACTGCGCCAGGCGCGCCAGATCGACACCATGCTGGCTGCCGCGCTGGGCCCGCTGGCCTGGCCCTGGCAGCCCCCCGGCCGCAAAGGCCTGGACGGGCTCAACGACGCGCTGCTGGGCATCGAAAGCTACTTCAGCATGTCGGCTGAGCGCTTGCAGTTCATCATGGCCGTGGCCCAGCGCAGCCTGGCCCTGCCCGACAGCGTGGCGCCCGACGGGGCCGACTGGCAGCAGGTCTGGGCCATCTGCACCGATGCCTACCGCACGGCGGTGTACCGCCGTCGCCGTGATGCCTTGCTGGCGCTGGCGGTGCCGGCGCCGCCGGCACCGCCAACCACCCCGGCCGACCCCGCCCGTGCGCTGGCCGACATGCTGGCGCTGGCATTGGCCCCGGGTGAGGCGCTGGACCTGACCACCGCGCTGCAACGCCTGCCCGCGCTGGGCGTGGGCGCGGCCGACCTGCTGTGGCTCAACCGCCTGCTGACAACGCCTGGCGGCGCCGACCTGGCCAGCGCCCGGGTGGCGGAGGTGCTGGAGATTGCCCAACGAAACCGCGAGCACTTTGTCGTCACGCCGCCCGAGCAAGCGCTTTGGCACCATCTGTACGCTGCCGCCGATGCCCGCCAGGTGCTGGCGCCAGGCCAGCCCGAGGGCATGTTGCAGCCCCGCTGGAAGCCCTTCGGCAGCCTGCACGCCGCCAGCCAACAAGCACCCCCGGCGGCAGAGTTGCTGGGCTGGGCGATCAGCTCGCCGCTGCTGGCCCTGGCCGAGGGCCAGCGCCGGGTTGAGCTGACCCTCGGCCTGGACGGCGATGAAATCCGCTTCGACCCGCAAGCGCTGCGCCGCCTGTTGGCGCCACCCGACGGCAGCGGCAACAGCGCCAGCTTCAACCCCTTTCACCTGCAGCT
>JANPOW010000104.1:0-4808 GCA_031428185.1 Betaproteobacteria bacterium
GCGCTGGTGTGCGCCGCCAGCAAAGGGTTGGGCAAGGGCTGCGCGCAGGCGCTGGCGCGTGAGGGCGTCCATCTGGTCATCACCGCCCGTGGCGCCGAGACACTGCAGGCCACTGCGGCAGCCTTGCGTGCGGCACACCCCAACATCACCGTGCGCAGCGTGGTGGGCGACATCACCACGGCCGAAGGCCGCGCCGCCGCGCTGGCCGCCTGCCCGCAGGTCGACATCCTGGTCAACAACGCCGGTGGGCCGCCGCCGGGTGATTTTCGTGACTGGGAGCGCGAGACCTGGATTGCCGCGCTGGACGCCAACATGCTGACGCCCATCGCGCTGATCAAGGCCACGGTGGACGCGATGGCCGCGCGTGGTTTTGGCCGCGTGGTCAACATCACCTCGGGCGCGGTCAAGGCGCCGATTGATTTTCTCGGCCTGTCCAACGGCGCGCGCAGCGGCCTGACCGGTTTTGTGGCCGGCCTGGCGCGCCAGCCGCAACTGGCCTCGCACAACGTCACCATCAACAACCTGCTGCCCGGCGCGTTTGACACCGACCGCTTGAAACAAGGCCTGCGCGCCAGCGCCGCCAAGGTGGGCCTCAGCCCCGAGGCCCTGGCCGACCGGCGCCGCCTGCTGGTGCCGGCGCAGCGGTTTGGCAGCGCACACGAGTTTGGTGAGCTGTGCGCGTTTGTCTGCAGCCAGCAGGCCGGCTACCTGACCGGCCAGAACCTGCTGATCGACGGTGGTGCCTACCCCGGCACCTTCTGACCGCCCCAAGGCCGGCCACAGCCGGCCGTCCCCCACGGGGATCAAGCAAAGTGGCAAAGCCACATTTGCTTGAGAACGCCCCAAGGCCGGCCACAGCCGGCCGTCCCCCACGGGGATCAAGCAAAGTGGCAAAGCCACATTTGCTTGAGATGCGCCGGCCGCGCGTCCATTGGCCATCACACCTGGGGCCTTGACGCACACCGCGGCCACCTCTCCAATCGGCCCAACAGATCAACTTGGGAGCTTGCATGGCAGTCGATTCGGTCTCGGTGTTTTTCTCGTACTCGCACAAGGACGAGGGCTTGCGCAACGATCTGGATGTGCATCTGGCGCCGCTGCGGCGTGGCAAGCTGATCTCGTCCTGGCATGACCGAAAGATCGCCGTGGGCACCGCCTGGGACGCCGAGATCAGCGCCCAGATGCTGGCGGCCGACATCATCGTGCTGCTGCTCAGCCCGGATTTTTTGGCCTCCGACTACTGCAACGACACCGAGATCCCGGCCGCGCTGGCGCGCCATGCGGCGGGTGACGCCATCGTCATCCCGGTGGTGCTGCGGCCGTTCAACTGGTTTGGCTCACCGGTGGCCCATCTGCAAAGCATCCCGCGTGACAAAAAAGCGGTCACCACCTGGGCCGACCGCGACGAAGCGTTTGTCAACGTGGCCGAAGGCATCCGCGAAGAAGCCAGCCGCATGCTGGAGCTGCGCCGCCAGCAAGCGCTGCAGCGCGAGGCGGCCTACCAGCGCTACCAGATGAAGGTGGTGGAGATGCTGTCGGACGGCCGCATCTCGCTGGTCGAGCGTGAAACGCTGGACGAGTTGATGGCCGAGCTCAAGTTGAAGCCGGCCGAAGCGGCGGCCATCGAGGCCCAGGCCGCCGAGCCCTACAAAAAATACGACGATGACCTGGAGAAATACAAGCGCACGCTGCAAAAAGTGATTGCGCAGGACTACCCCATCACCGCGGCCATGCAAGACGATTTGAAGCTGCGCCGGCGCGACCTGGGGCTCAAGGACGAAGACGCCGACCGCATCGAGGCGCCGATCCTGGCGCAGGCCGAGGCCGAGCACCGGGCGCGGCTGGCGGGGCAGCAGGCGGTGCCGCCAAGCCCCAGGCCGGTGGCGCCTGCACCAGCACCTGCGCCTGCACCAGCACCTGCACCAGCACCAGCACCAGCACCAGCACCAGCACCTGCACCTGCACCTGCACCTGCACCTGCACCTGCACCTGCACCTGCAGCCGCACCGGCAGCCGCACCGGCCCCGGCCCACGCCGCCGCGCCGACAGCGGCTGCAGCGCTGGCTGAGGCCGGCGCCACCGTGCTGGCGGCGCTCGCCGAGGTGGGCAAACACGACGACTTGTTTGTGCTGCCCGACATCCCGGCCGCCAAGCTGGCCAACGCCCGCCGTACCTGCAAGGTGCCGGCCGACGACGAGGTGCTGGGCCTGGTCGACCTGACGGTGTTTGGCTCAGCCAGTGATGCCTTGCTGCTGGGCCGCAAGGCGCTGTACTACCACAACGATGCCGGCACGCCGGAGGACCACCACCTGCCCTGGGCCAGCCCGGTGCAGCAGGTGGGCGTTTTTGCGGCGCCGGACAGCAGCCACCTGGTCTGCCCGGGTGGTGTGTCGCTGTACGTCAACTGCGCGTTTGAGACGGTGCGCGCTGCCGTCATGCTGGAGGGCATCCGCAAAACCCTGGGCGGGCAACGCTGAGCACGCCGCAGGGCGGGCTGGCGGCCGTCTGGCGGCCCGGGGCCACAGGCGGCCTGGGGCCACGACCCGCCGATACACTGGCGCGCCCCGCAGACCACCCCAACTGCGGCCCCGCCTTTTGACCAGCCATCACCGTGCCCGAACGCCTCCAAATCCTGCTGCAGCACCTGCTGGCCAAACAAGCGCTGACCCGCTTTGCCGGCCTGGTGGCCGGTTGGCACGGCGGGGCGGTGACCAGCGCCATCATCCGCCGCTTTGTGGCCCGCTACCGGGTCAACATGGCCGAGGCCGCCGCGCCGGATATCACCGCCTACACCAGCTTCAATGACTTTTTTACCCGTGCGCTGCGGCCCGGCGCCCGGCCGCTGGCCAGCGCCGATCTGCTGTGCCCGGTGGACGGTGCCATCAGCCAGTTTGGCGCCATCAGCGGTGAGCAGATATTCCAGGCCAAGGGCCACCAGTTCAGCACCACCGCCTTGCTGGGTGGTGATGCAGCGCTGGCCGCGCCCTTTGCCGGCGGCAGCTTTGCCAACCTGTACCTGAGCCCACGCGACTACCACCGCATCCACATGCCCTGCGCCGGCACGCTGCGCCGCATGCTGCATGTGCCGGGCGCGCTGTTCTCGGTCAACCCGGTCACCGCGCGCGGTGTGCCGGGGCTGTTTGCGCGCAACGAGCGGCTGGTCTGCCTGTTTGACGACGCCCAGGGCCGGCCGTTTGTGCTGGTGCTGGTGGGCGCCACCATCGTGGGCAGCATGGCCACGGTGTGGCATGGCCTGGTCAACCCGCCCCGGCCCGGTGTGCTGCGCGATTGGCACTACGGCGGCGCCGGGCAGGCCGTCGCCCCGCAACTGGCCCAGGGTGCGGAGATGGGGCGTTTTTTGCTCGGGTCTACCGTGGTCATGTTGTTTCCACCCGGTGCTGCGGGCGGGCTGGCCTTCAACCCGGCCTGGGCGCCGGGTGGGGCGGTGCGCTTGGGTGAAATGATGGGTGAAATGATGGGTGAGGTGATGGCGCAGCGGGGTGGCTGAGCCCTGCAGCAACGGAGTTTGCGATGCCCCTGACCCTGTACGGCCACGATGGCAGCGGCTCGGCCGCCGTGGCGGCCGCACTGGTGCTGGCTGGCCTGCCGCACACCGTGGTGGCGGCGGCAAGCCGGGCGCCCGGCCCCACACTGGCCGCGCTGCAGGCCGCCAACCCGCTGGTGCAAATCCCCACGCTGGTGTTTGAGGACGGCACGCTGATGACCGAGAGTGCGGCCATCCTGATCGAGCCGGGCCTGCGCCAGCCGGCCAGCGGCTTGCAACTGGCCAGCCGGGCCCACCTGCACCACCTGTGGAGCGTGTTTGCCGACCAGTGTGTGCCCGCACCCGGCGTGCCGTTTTTTGGCGGCAGCACGCGGCGCACGGTGACCCCAACATCAACCAGCACCCCCACCATGAACCCCTGCCTGCCCCTCATCACTGCCCTGGCCTGCCTTCTCAGCGCTGTGCTGCCCGCCCACGCCGCGCTGCAGGATGAAGTGCAGGTCTACGACGACAGCCTGAACAGCCGGGGCGAGTGGGGGCTGGAGCTGCACCTCAACACCACCCCGCGTGGCCGCACCGTGGCCGACTACCCCGGCGAGGTGCTGACCCACCACGGCCTGCGTTTCACGCCCGAGCTGTCCTACGGCCTGGGCCACGGGCTGGAGGCCGGGCTGTACCTGCCGGCCGCCATCAACGCCAACGGCCATGCCGACCTGGCCGGCCTCAAGCTGCGCCTGAAGTGGTTGCCGTTTGAGACAGTGGACGGCCACGGCGCGTTTGGCGGGGTGAATGTGGAGCTGTCCAAGCTGGCGCAGCGTTATTCACTGTCACGCTGGTCGGCCGAGGCGCGTTTCATCGCCGGCTGGCGCAATACCGACTGGCTGCTGGCCGCCAACCCCACGCTGGGCTTTGATTTGTCCGACGGCCAGGCTGGTGGCCGGCCGGGTTTCAGCCTGGGTCTCAAGGCTGCCCGCCGGGTGCTGGAGGGCGTGGCCGCCGGGCTGGAGCTGTACAGCGACAGCGGCCCGCTGGGCCGGCCGCTGCCTTGGCAAATGCAGGACAACCGGGTGTTTGTGGCGCTGGACATCGACCGCAAGCCCTGGGTGCTCAACCTGGGTGTGGGCCGGGGCCTGACCGACGCGGCAGACCGCTGGACGGTGAAGGCGATTTTTGAAGTGCCGTTCAACTGACCTGGCAGCGTGCGGTGGGGGGGGGTGGGGGTTGGCGCCGCACCGCACCGCACCCCGCCGCCCCGCACCACCCCCCACCCCACCACCCCGCACCCCAGCGCCTCAACCCCCCC
>JANPOW010000105.1:0-7105 GCA_031428185.1 Betaproteobacteria bacterium
GCGAGAAACGGCCCCAGCGAGGACAGTTTTTGCCGGATTTGCAGGCCCATAGTTCAACTATGGGACAAAAAGCCGGTAAAAAATGGACCGCTGAGGCCGTTTCGCAGCCGACGTTCCCCAAGCCCGACAGGCTCCTAGGCACTGCGCGGTGAGCCACCACCCGCTGCCAGCGGCATGAGCGTCGACCGCATCACCCCCTGGGCCGGCCTGCGCTACGGCGCACTTGGCGCCCCACTGGCCTTTGCCGCGCTGCCGCTGTACGTGCTGCTGCCCAACCACTACGCCGCCCAGCTGGGCGTGCCACTGGCCGGCCTGGGCGCGGTGCTGCTGGGCAGCCGGGCGCTGGACGCACTGATCGACCCGGCGCTGGGCCGCTGGGTTGACCACGGCCTGGCCCAACCGCGCCAGCGTGTGCTGGGCTGGGCCTCGCTGGCCGCGCTGCTGATGGCGCTGGGCTTTGCCGCGCTGTTTTTCCCGCCCGCCGGCAGCAGCCGCCAACTGCTGGCCTGGTGTGCGGCTGCGCTGGTGCTCACCAGCCTGGGCTACAGCGCACTCGGTGTGCTGCACCAGGCCTGGGGCGCCAGGCTGGGCGGCACAGCGGCGCAGCAGGCGCGCATCGTCAGTTGGCGTGAGGGCATGGCGCTGGCCGGTGTGTTGGGCGCCAGCGTATTGCCGGCGCTGGCCGGCATCCCGCTGATGGTGGCCACCTGC
Organism: Betaproteobacteria bacterium; assembly: GCA_031428185.1. Lineage (GTDB taxonomy): Bacteria > Pseudomonadota > Gammaproteobacteria > Burkholderiales > Burkholderiaceae_C > Pseudaquabacterium. The sequence goes on from JANPOW010000105.1 coordinate 712, forward strand.
GTGCTGCTGCTGGTGCTGGGCTTGTGGGCACTGCGCTTTGCGCCGTTCCGCTCTGCACCACCGCGTTTGCTGCGCCCGGCCAGCGCCGGCGGGTGGCGCAGCTGGGCTTTGCCGTGGCGCGTTGATGCGTTTCGCCGCTTGATGCAGGTGTTTGTGCTGAACGGCGTGGCCAGTGCCATCCCGGCCACGCTGCTGCTGTTTTTCATCCGCGACCGGCTGCAGGCGCCGGCCTGGGAGCCGCTGTTTTTGGGCGGCTACTTTTTGGCCGCCGGGCTGTCCATGCCGCTGTGGGTGCGCGCCGTGGTGCGTTGGGGCCTGGTGCGCTGCTGGCTGGCCGGCATGGGGCTGGCGGTGGCCGCGTTCATCTGGGCGGCACGGCTGGGCGCGGGTGACGGCCCCGCCTTTGTCGCCATCTGTCTGGCCACTGGCGCAGCGCTGGGCGCCGACCTGGCCATCCCCGGCGCGCTGCTGGCCGGGGTCATCGCGCGTGCCGGCCATGCCTTGCGCCACGAGGGCAGCTACTTTGGCTGGTGGACCTGTGCCAACAAACTGAATCTGGCCCTGGCCGCCGGCCTGGCACTGCCGGCCCTGCAGTGGCTGGGCTACACACCCGGCGCCAGCAACCCGCAAGCGCTCAGCGTGCTGGCGCAACTTTATGCCGGCCTGCCTTGCCTGCTCAAGCTGGCCGCAGCCGGCTTGCTGTGGCGGCACCGGCGTCATCTGGAGCGCGCATGGCTTTGAACCCCCGCATCACCCAGTGGCGCGGCCAGCAGGTCTGGCTGCTGGGGGCGTCCACCGGCATCGGCCGCGCCACCGCCAGCCGGCTGCACGCGCTGGGCGCCAGCGTCACCGTCTCGGCACGCAGCCAGGCCGGGCTGGACAGCTTTGTGGCCAGCCATGCCGGTGCCCAGGCCCTGGCGCTGGACAGCACCGACGCCGCCGCCGTGCAACACGCCACCAACACCCTGCTGCAGCGCCACGGCCGCATTGATCTGGCGCTGTACTGCGCCGGCCACTACAACGCGATGCAGGCCAGCACGTTTGACTTGGCCGACGCGCTGCGCCACCAGCAGATCAACTACGTGGGTGCACTCAACCTGTTGGGCGCTGTGCTGCCGGTGCTACTGCGCCAGGCTGCGGCTGGCAGCCCGGCCCACCTCAGCCTGGTGGGCAGCGTGGCCGGTTACCGTGGCCTGCCCAACGCGCTGGCCTACGGCCCCACCAAGGCCGCGCTGATCAACCTGGCCGAGGTCTTGTACATCGACCTGGCGTCGCGTGGTGTGGGGGTGTCGCTGGTCAATCCGGGCTTTGTGCAGACCCCGCTGACGGCGCACAACAGTTTCAAAATGCCGGCGCTGATCACGCCAGAGGCGGCGGCCCTGGCCATCGTGCAGGGTTGGGCTGCGGGGGACTTCGAGATCCATTTCCCCAAGCGCTTCACGCGCTTCCTGAAAGCACTGCGGGCTTTGCCCGACGCGCTGTACTTCAGTGCCGTGCGGCGGCTGCTGCGGGCGTAAGCAGCAGCCGCGCTCAGCGGCGGTGGCAGGTCAGTGCTGGCCTTCGGTCAGCGTGTCAAGCTGGAAGTTGCCACCCTTGTGCACCAGCCAGATCTCCACGTAGGTGGCCTTGCCCAGCTTGGCCGGCGGTGGATAAGGCGCGGCCTTGCGGACCATCTGCATGATCCACGGCCCCACCTCGGGCGCAGCGGGTGGGCGGCGCATGCGCACGTCAATCACCGATCCATCCACATCGACATCGGTCTCGACAATGGCCACGCCGTACAGCAAGGGCGGCATCTTGCCCTTGTAGACGCGCATCGGGTAGGTGGCGTACAGGTGCTTGGCGCCGTCCTGCCTGTAGGCCTGGTCGGAGTCGGCCTCACTGGGCACAGCCGCCGGCGGCAGGGGCGACGGCACCATCGCAAACTGCGCCTGCACCGGGGCCGCGGCAGCGCCCATCAACAACGCCAGCACACAAGCAGCGGGCGGCCAGAAACGGTGGAGGGCAGTGGACATGTGGATGCAGTTTAGAAGCTGGCGGCCGGCGCCAATACCGGCAATAGCGGGTCAATCACCGGCCGGTGGCTGGCCACACCTCAACGCAACCAGCCTTTGCGGCGAAAGTAGATGAACGGCGCGGCCACCGACGCCACCATCAGCCCCAGCGCAAACGGGTAGCCCCAAGGCTGCTCCAGCTCGGGCATGCTTTTGAAGTTCATGCCGTAGATGCTGGCGATCAAGGTGGGCGGCAACAGCGCCACGCTGGCCACCGAGAAGATCTTGATCACCTTGTTCTGGTTGATGTTGATGAAACCCACCGTGGCGTCCATCAAGAAGTTGATCTTGTCGAACACAAACGCGGTGTGCGAGTCGAGTGAATCGATGTCGCGCAGGATCTGCCGCGCCTCCTCAAACTGCTCGGCGTTCAGCATGCGGCTGCGCATCATGAAACTCACCGCCCGCCGGGTGTCCATCACATTGCGGCGGATGCGGCCGTTCAGGTCTTCTTCCTTGGCAATCGCACCCAGCGCGGCGCCGGCGGCCTGGTCGTCCACATCCTGCTTGAGCACCCGGGCGCTGACCTTCTCCAGGCTGTCGTAAATGCCCTCCAGCGCATCGGCTGAATATTCGGCATCGGCGTCGTACAGCTTGAGCAACACGTCCTTGGCATCACCGATCAGCGCCGGGATGCGCCGCGCCCGCAGGCGCAGCAGGCGGAATACCGGCAAGTCCTCGTTGTGCACCGAAAACAGCACACCGTCCTTCAGGATGAAGGCCACCCGCACGTTGCGCGGTGTCACGTCGTCGTCGATCAAAAAGTCAGACCGGATGTGTAACTCGCCGTTGTCCTCTTCGTAGAACCGGGCTGATTCTTCAAGGTCGTCGTCAATGATGTCGTCCGGAATCAGCAGGCCGAAGCGGTCGGCGATCCAGCTTTTTTCAAGCGTCAAGGGCGATTGCAGATCCACCCATACCGGGCTGGCGCCGACCAGCAGGTCGGGGCTGTCGATTTCTTGCTGCGCCAGCCGGCCCTGGGCCAGCGTGAACACGTTGAGCATGCAAATCTCCAACGCAAGACGGCGGCCAGCGTGGCGGCCGTGGGGCTCCCGGGCGGGAGGGCGTGCCAACCGCCTCACCCTGGAACCGGCCTGGAGTGGACTGTCAGCGCGTGCGGTTTGGGTCCGGTCGGGCGTGACTTGGGTCCAATGCGGTGCTCCTGCGAACGCAACAAAAGATTATGGCATCGCCACTGCCGGCGTCTGGCCGGTGGCTGGCCAAAACGGGCGTCAAGCCGCCGGCAACAGGCGCTCGATCGTCTCGATCAACTGCAACGGGCTGAACGGCTTGATCAGGTACTCGTCGGCACCGGCGCGCTGGCCTGCATCACGGTCCTTGGTGTGACCACGGGCCGTCAGCAACACCACCCGGGTGTGGTGCAAGGCCGGGTGGGCACGCACCTGCGCGCACACCTGCAGGCCGTCCAATTCACCGGGCATCATCACGTCCAGCAGCATCAGGTCGGGCGTGGTCTGGATTGCCATCTGCAGCCCGTGCGCGCCGTTGACGGCCTCATGAATCTCGTAGGGCTCAAACTCAAGCGTCATGCGGATCAGCTTGCGGATGTCGGCCTGGTCTTCAACAATCAGCACGCGCTTCATGACGACAACTCAGCCCAACCACGCTTGGCGTTTTTGCACGTGTCAAGCCACGGTAGCCAGCGCCGCGATGCGGTCCCTCACCAAGACCTCAAGCTCGTCAAATGGCACCGGCTTGTAAAACACCCGCACACCAGCGGGCAAACCGCCGCGGCGCTCAATCTCGACCGGCGACAGCGCGGTGACCACCACGATCTCCATGTCGGCAAACGCCTCACCCACACCACGCAGTGAGGCGATCATCTTGAAGCCGTCCATGCCCGGCATGTTCAGGTCGGTGATCAGCAAGTCGGGGCAATGCTGGCCCATGCGCAGCAGCGCTTCAAAACCGTTGGACGCCGGGGTGACTGCCACCGGCAAATCCCAGTTCTTGATCACCATGGTGAACAAGCGCAGCAGTTCGGGCTCGTCTTCCACCACCATCAGCCGCAACTGGGTTTCAGCCACGGGCAAGGGCGCCGGCATGGTGGGTGTGTCGCCAGACAGGGCGGCCGTACGCTCGCTGATCAGCCGCTCAACGGCAAGCCGCGAAATGCGTCGATGCCCCCCCGCTGTCTTCCAGGCCGGCAACACGCCGCCCTCCACCCACAGTTGCACCGTGCGCAGCGCCACGCCCAGCCGCTCAGCGGCCTCGCGGGTCGACAGGACATCATCATTGGTTGCGCTTTTTCTCATCCTGCTGCCAGTCCAACAGCCCCGTGATGCTGCCTGCACACCTTGCGGTGGACAAAAACGCATCACCTGGAAAACCATGACCCACCCGGGGCCAGAAGATCAAGAAATTCAAGAATTTCTCGTCGCTTTTGCACTTTACCGCGTTTCTGTCCGTCTGGAGCACCGTTCCTAGCACCTGAAGTGCGGTGGCTTGCCGCTCGGCAGGATACAACCTGTCACACCCAGCCTGCCTGCGGGCGCGGAACAGATGCACATCTGATGGCCGCAGTATCGCGCCCCGCACTTGTCACAGTCCGGACAACGGGAGTACGCTGGGTTCGGGCACCGGGCGCAAAGCAGCAGCCGCTGGCAAGCACCCGGCCCGCTTGGACCCCCCCGACAAACCCCATTGAAAGGACGCTCCGATGAACCTGACGATCAGCGGACATCATCTGGACGTGACACCGGCACTGCGTGAATATGTTTTGACCAAGTTGGACCGGGTGACACGGCATTTTGATCAGGTGGTCGACATCAGCGTCTTGCTGACGGTCGAGAAGCTCAAGGAGAAAGAGCGACGGCAAAAGGCCGAAGCAACGCTCCACGTCAAGGGAAAGGACATCTTTGTTGAACAGTCTCACGAAGATTTGTACGCCGCCATCGACCAGCTGATGGACAAGCTGGACCGACAGGTCTGCCGCCACAAGGACAAGTTGCAAGACCACCACCATGCCGCTTCGAAACGGCTGTCTGCTGACGCCAACTGATTTTTTGCGTTGACGCAAACGGCCCCTTCTGGGGCCGTTTTTGTCAGCCGGCACGGCTGGCTCGCAGTGGCGTGACAACATCCCGCGCTTGCGGGTGTCGCCAGCGTTGCGGCGCAACATTGCATTTCTATAATCTTTTTTCTGTCACAGGACCCGTGATGGCGCCAGACCAGCGCAGCCATCCATCAGGGCAACGCCATGAACCGTCTCGCCGCCATCCTGCCCGCCGCCAATGTGTTGGTGGATGTGGAAGCCACCAGCAAGAAGCGCGCTTTTGAGCAGGTGGGCATGCTGTTTGAAAACCACCACAGCATCGCGCGCGCCACGGTCACGGACAACCTGTTCGCCCGTGAGCGTCTGGGCTCTACCGGCTTGGGGCACGGTGTGGCCATCCCGCATGGCCGGATCAAGGGCTTGAAGAACCCGCTGGCGGCGGTCTTGCGTGTGTCGCAGGCCATCCCGTTTGATGCGCCTGACGACGAGCCGGTGAGCTTGCTGATTTTTCTGCTGGTGCCCGAGGCGGCCACCCAGCGCCACCTGGAAATCCTGTCCGAGATTGCCGAATTGCTGTCTGACCGTGACCTGCGCGAGCGCCTCAAGGCGGCCGAGACCGCGGCCGCGCTGCACAAGCTGATCGCCGATTGGGCACCGCTGAAGTCCGTCGCGTGACCGGCCTGCCTGCTGGCCGCAGCCAGGCGTTTGTTGTGGTGGCCTTTGTGACGGTTGCCGCATGAAACCCACCTCGATCAGCGCAGAGGCACTGTTTGAAGCCCAGCGCGAGTTGTTGCACTGGGAGTGGATTGCCGGCCACGCCCACCCCGAGCGCCGTTTTGATGAAACCGCCGTGCGCGACGCGCAATCGGCCGCCGACCTGGTGGGCTACCTCAACTACATCCACCCCTACCGGGTGCAGATTGTGGGCAAGCGCGAAGTGGCGTATCTGTCGCAGTCGTCGCCCGAGGACCAAGAGCGCCGCATCTCGCGCATCGTCACGCTGGAGCCGCCGGTGCTGATTGCTGCGGATGGCGTGCCGCCCCCCGACCGCCTGGTGGCCATGTGTGACCGGGCCGAGATCCCGCTGTTTGTCACCGATGAATCGGCCGGCCAGGTGATCGACATCGTGCGTGCCTACCTGGCCCAGCTGTTTGCCGAGCGGATGACGCGCCACGGCGTGTTCATGGACATCCTGGGCCTGGGCGTGTTGCTGACGGGTGAATCCGGCCTGGGCAAAAGTTAGCTGGGGATGGAGTTGATCAGCCGTGGCCACGGCCTGGTGGCTGACGACGCAGTGGATTTTTTCAAGATCACACAAAGCGCG
>JANPOW010000106.1:0-14070 GCA_031428185.1 Betaproteobacteria bacterium
TAGCGGTCAAACACGTCTGGCCCCGTGCCCGTGCCCGCGTCCAGCACCGTGCCAGACCCAAACCGGTACTCCGTGTTGCCCCCTTCCACAAACCCCGTCCCCAAAATCAATACCTGCGCACTGCTGCCGTCAGCAGCCACCGATTCAACCTGCACGTCTTGGATGGTGGGCAGGATCTGCAGCGGGAAGGTGCCGTCTGCAAAGTTGGTGATCACAGCACCCACCTGGCCGAACACCACCACGTCACCCGTGACGGCATTCATCGGCACGTTGAAATAGGCGAGGCCACGCACGATGTCGGTGCGGAAGACATTGACCGTGGTGCTGGTGATGGTGCCATTGCTGTCCACCACCTTGAAGGTGGCTTTGGCGGTGGTCGGGTTGAACGGCACCGCGATGCCGATTTGCTGGCCCGGGTTGGCCGACGGCGCGGTGAGGGCTTCAGGAATGCCGCTGATGGCGCGCACATCGCTGGCCGGGCGGATGGTGAAGTGGCGCACGATGTCAGCGCCCAGCACATTGCCCACCCGGTCGGCGATCATGGCCTTGGGAATGCGCAACTCGAAGTCACCGGCCGGCAGGTAGCCGTCAGGCACCACCGAGAAGCGCTGGCCAAAGGCGCGGGCGTTGGTGAAGGTGGAGGCCACATCATCGGCCGTGCCAAACATGCCGTCGGGGCCGGCGCGCACCAGCGAGACCAGTGTGGGTGTGAGCAGCGTGGTGTCGATGGGTTCGTCAAACACCACATCGAAGGAGCGCACCAGGAAGCGGCGCTCGCCTTCGGTCACGTTGGTGGACAGCACCACCGGTGCAATGGTGTCGGGCACCACCTCCAGCGTGACCAGGTTGGACAAGCCCACATTGCCACCGGTATCGGTGGCGCGCACTTGCACGGTGACGCTGCGGCCACCCGCCACGATGGACGGGATGGCGGCAAACAGCTCAAACGGGAAGGCGATGTCGTTGGCCACGACCACGCCATTGACCAGCAGCTCCACATTGCGCACCTGCACGTCATCAGCCACGGTGGGCACGATGCGCAGGGTGTGGCCTTCCAGCACCTGGACGCCGGCCTTGCCTGGGTCCGCGTCCACCGCGTCAACGGCAATCGACAAGGTGGGCGCAATGCCCTTGCTGTCGTAGCCGGTGTAGTTGACGATCTGCACACCGCCGCTGCCGTCAGCAACAAAGGCCAGGCCGTTGGCCAGGGCCACGTCCACCGGCACGGCCGGCAGGTTGTAGCGGGTCAGGAAAGCACCGGTGTTGGTGGGGTCAGCCGTGCTCACCACGTCCAGCGACTTGAAGCCGCCAAAACCAAAGGTGCTGTTGCCCACCACCACGGCCAGGCCAGAGCCTGTGAGGGCGATGGCGGTGCCGGCTTCACCGGTATTGTCCACACCGGACAGCAGGGTCAGGTTGTTGGGGTCACTGACATTGGCGGTGACGTAACCCCCCGTGCTGCCGTTGCCCGCACCGATGTAGGCCACACCGTTGCCGACAAACAGCTTGCCACCTGCGGCGGGCAGGGTCAGCGCACCGCGTGCCACAAAGTTGTCGCCCGCCACGCTGAAGGCGCGCAAGGTGCGCGCAGCGTCAACGCTGTAAAGGGTGGTGCCCTCGAGCGCAAGGTCTTGCAGCGTGGCGCCGCCGACCGAGCCGAGGTCAAAGGTGGCACGCACCTCACCCGAGCTCAGGTCAACAATGGCCAGGTTGGGGCCCACTGCCACATAGGCCAGGCCGTCACGCACATCCACCCGGGTGACCGGTGACGAAAACGCCACCGTCTGCACCAAGGCGGGCGCCGCCAGGTTGGCGATGTTGACGATGTGCAGGCCGGCGTCCCCCGCTGCCACGGCCGCCAGGCCACGGCCGGCATCGGCCGCCACGTCCTGGCTGTAGCCAGGCAGGTTGAGCTCGGCCAGCAGCTTGGGCTGGGTGATGCGTGCGGCGTCAATCACCGCCAGACCGTAGTCACCGGTGGCCGCCAGCACGGTGTTGCGTGACAGCCCGTCCAGCGAGCCGACCACCGCCACACTGAGGGTGTTGCCTTGCAGCGCCACCTGCGACACCACGCCGGTGGACACGGCACGGCCGTCGAGCGGATTCAGGCCTTGTTGCACCTCGGCCAAGTCAGTGATGCCGTCGGCGTCAGAGTCACTGCGGTCAGCACGGGTGCCGACGATGTCTTCGGCGATGTCGGGCAGGCCGTCGCCATCGGTGTCGAGCAGGCCGCCCAAGCCATTGGGCAGCATGAAGCTGGGCACGATGCGCACGCCGTTGGCGTCCAGCGGCAGGCTGCTGAGCGTGAGTGAGGCAAAGGCCAGCGCCGGGATCTTGGTGGCGCTGCCGGTGCGCGCGCTGTGGCCGCGCACTTGCGCCACCCGGCTGGTCACCGGGTCGTACATCAGCAGCGTGTAGTCAGCATCGGGCGGCAGGAAGATGTCCATCTTGCCGTTGCTGTCCGAGCGGCCGCGCAACTCCACCCCGGCGGACCGGATCACGTAGTAGGCGTTGGCCGGCAGGCCAGCCACGTTGGCGCTGTAGAGCTTGGCCGTGTCCTGGTCGAGCGCGTCGGTGCTCTTGTTGAGCGCGTCGTAACCCACCGCAAAGGCCTGCAACTGGTTGAACGCAGGCAGTTGTGGTGTCAGCTCGGCAATGATTTGTGCACCCACAGCCTGGATGTCGTCAAACACCGAGTTGGCACCGATGACAACCTGCCCACCGGCCAGCGCGGCTGCGCTGCGGCCAGCGCCCGGCGCAACCGGATTGCCGCCACCGGCGTTGGCCGCTGCACCGATCAGGGTGCCCAATTGATCAATCAGCGTGCACACCAGCACCAGGCCGATCTTCTTGATGCCGTCTTCGGCTGCCGCGATCAAGGCATTGACCTTGGACAGCTCGGATTTGACAACCGCAATGCCCAGGCAGACCGTCTTGATGATGAAGGTGTTGCAGGCATCACCTTGCGACTGGATACGGCCGCAGATGTTGTCCAGGCCGCCGAGGATGGCCTCCAGGCATTTGGAGATCTTGAGCGCCTTGCTGATGGGGCTGCCGGCGCCGTTGAAGGCCTCCACTGCAGCCACGATGATGCCCTTGGTATTGCCGACGATCTTGAAGCCGGCAGCCAGCTCAGCCGCGCTGACCCCCGGCTTTTTGGCGCCATCAATCAAGGCCTGCACCTGCGAGACGGTATCGCGCACCTTGTCGGCGATGGTCAGCGCGGCTTTGATGCCGTCGGCCACGCCGGCCAGCTCGGCCACGCAGGCGGCTGCCGCCGTGACGAGGTCAATCACGATGTCAAAGGCGTTGGACGAGTTGACGCACGGCGGCGGCTGTTGCGGCGGTGGGTTGTCCGGGCCGTTGGCGGGCGACCCGGGTGGGGTCACGCCGTGCCAACCGGGCGCACGCACGCCGGAGCCTTCATCAGACACCACCGTCAGGCCGTCGGCCGACACCGTGCCGGTGCCGTCGATCACCAGCATGCCGGTGGTGTGGTCAAAACTCAGGATGTTGAGCTTGGTGCCCGGCGCGGCGTTGAAGACGTTGGGGAAGGTGATCTTCAGGGGCTCAGTGAACACCGCCACGCCTGGGGCCTGGATGGTGATGTCGAAGGTGTGCTGCAGCACACCCGGCGGCAGCATGTCTTTGACCAGTGCGGCCGGCACGGTGGCAATGCCCACTTGCACGTTGCGCAACACCTGGCCTTTGTCGTCCACGGCAGTGCCGGGCATGACGGTCAGGGTCAGGGACTGGCGCTGCAGGTCAGTGAGTTCCGGCGCGGCGCTGGGCAAGGCGGCGGTGATCACCGTTTGTTGGGTGGCGCTGACAGCCTGCAGGCTGCTGGTGGCCACGCGCGGCAGGTAAACCTCGGTGCGGCTGGCGTTGGCCACCCGCTCGGCATTGCCGCCCATGCTGCCCATCATGGTGTTGGTCTGGCCGGCCAGCAGCTCGGCGCTCATCACCATCTCAGGGAAGAACACCCCCGACGGTGCGTTGGTGGCCGTGCGGCCGTCCACCGCCACCTTGACCACCCCGGCCGGGATGTTGTCGAGCGTGAAATTGCCGTTGGCGTCGGTGTAAACAAAATTGGCTTCCTGGCCCAGGATGTAGACCTTGGCGTGCGCAATCGGCAGCAGGAAGACGTCATCGGCGGTGTGGATCACACCGTCGGGGCCGCGCCGGATGTCATCGAAAGTCATCGGCAACAGATCAGGGCCGGGGTCAACCACCCGGCCGACCAGCTTGGTGCCGCTGACCGACAACTGGCCCACCGTGGTGAACGACACCTTGGCCGCACCACCGGCCACGCTGTTGCCATCGGCATCCAGGAAAGCGCCGTCGGCCGCCGCGCGGATTTGTGAGCCATCCACATGCACGGTGATGCGCGCTGCGCCCGGCATCGGTTTGGCGAGGAACAACCAGGCGTAGGTGCCGTCGTCAGACGGCACCACGCTGGCGGCCAGCTTGCTGCCGTCTGGCCCGGTGGCGTAGAAGGTGTTGCTGTTGAGCGTGTTGACGTTGACGGCGCGCGAGAACACAACCAGCGGCCGCTGCGTGACACCCACGTCGCCACTGCCGTCGGCCGGGGTCAGTGAGACCAGGGTGAAGGGCGCCAGCGCGTCCACCGTGAGCGCGCGTGTCAGTGCCGTGCTGTTGCCGGCGGCGTCACGGGCGGTCACCGTCAGGGTGTGGCTGCCCACGCCCAGGCTGCTGAAATCAAGCGCGGTGCTGAAGCCACCACTGCCTGCATCAAAACTCAAGCCTCGGCTGCTGCCACCATCAAAGCTGTAGACCAGCTGGGTGATGCCAGAGCCGGTGCCCAGCGCAAGGCCACCCAGCCGGCTGGCACCCGAAAGCGTGTCGCCGTTGGCCAGTGTGGTGACGGTGAGCAGCGGCCCCACCGTGTCGAGCAAGAAGCTGCCGGTGGTGGCAGCGCTGACATTGCCCGCCGCGTCGGTGGCACTGATGCTGTAGGTGTGTTCAAAGTCGGCCGTGCCGTCCACCGCCAGGGTTGTGGTGAAGCTGAAATGCCCGGTGGCGTCCAGCGTCAGGTTGCGTGCTGCACCGCCGTCGATGCGAATGGCCGCGCTGGCCACACCCGACAGGTTGTCCAGCACCTGGCCGGTGACGGTGAGGTTGGTATTGATGGCCGCCGGTGTGGCCACGACCACGATCTTGGGCGCCTGCACGTCTTGCGTCAGGGCAAACTTGGCCAACACGGCTTGCGCCACATGTTCACCGATCGTCTTGCCGGCCAGGTTGTCCGACATCGTATGGATGCCGCCGTAGATGCGGCTCAGGCCTGCCTCGTCAGCCGCCTGGCTGAAGCTGGTGAAGTTGCGCACCACGTTGGGCAGCGTGGGCGAGGTGGTGGCAAACGCGGTGTTGTTGCCAAAGGTGGCAACCAGGATGCCCGCCGCCGCGGCGCTGAAGGTGGAGTGGCCCGAGACATAACTGGGGTGCGGCGGTGTGATCAGCAGCGGGGTCCAGTCGGCGTTGACCGTGGTGGCGGCATTGCCGTCCAGGTCAGCGCTCTGGATGGCGGTGACCGGGCGCCACACGTCGTAGGGGGAGGTGGTGTCCCAGCAGGCGATGGCCGCATCGGCCAGCGCCACGTTGAGTTGCGCCATCAAGCGGGCATTGGCGCTGATCGAGTTGCCCTGGGCTGCCGCCACTTGCGCGGCGATCAAGTCCCAGTGGCCGGGTGGGGTGTAGCTGCCACCGCCATCGGCCCAGAAGTGCGCCTGCTGGGTCTGGTCTGCGGTGCGGCTGCTGCCAGTGGCACTGCCCAGGCGTTCAACCTGGTTCAGCTCGGCGGCGTACTGTGCCGAGTCCAGTGCCGGCGGTGCCGCGGCACGGAACTCATCGCCAGAAGTCAACGCAAACGGGGTCACCTGGGTCCACTGCACGTCCTGCGCCACCAGGTACAGCGGCCCGGTGGGGCGCCACTTGCCGATGGCGGTGCTGCCGCCGTCCGCAATAAAGTTGAGGTAACCGTCGGTGGCGCGGATGTCGATGACGGCACGCGCAATGCTGTCGCCCAGCGCAATGCCGGCAGTCTTGGCGGCGCTGTCGGCAATGGCCCCCAGGCTGGTGGCCAGTGCAGCATCAAACTTGGCGCGCTGCGACGGAAACAGCGCGTACAGCACGCGGTAGGCGGCCTGGGCCGCTGCGGCCTGGGCGTCCACACTGCCCGAGACCGTGCGCTGCACCAGGAAGGCCGGTGTGCCCTGGATGGCCGCCAGGGCGTCGTACACCGCAATGCTTTGCACGGCCAGCACGCGGGTGGCCACGGGCGGGTCGGTCACGTCCAGCTGGATCGCCGTCAGGGCCACGCTGATCCAGTCGAGCACCGCGTCGCTCTGCACGGCGGCCACACGGGTGAGTGTGCGGCTGATGGTCTGGCTGTTGCCGGCGGCGTCAGTGATCTTCAGGGTGATGCTGTTGTCGCCGCTGGCCAGTGCCACGCCGGGCAATTGGAAGCTGCCATTGCCGCCAGCCGTGCTGCTCAGGCCTTGGGCTGCCAGGGTGATGGTGGCGCCCGCTTCGGCGTTACCGCTGAGCGAGACGATGGTGGCCGATGTCTTGCTGGTGTCACCGGCCAGCGCATCAGCGCTGGAGATGCCAAAACTGGCGCCACTGGGCGCCTGGGTGTCGAGCCTGAAGATGACATTGACGGCTGTGCTGCTGTTGCCGGCGGCATCGCGGGCCATCAGGCGCACGGTGTGCGTGCCATCGGCCAGGCTGCCGCCAGCCAGGCTGTCCAGCACGGCACGCGACAGGATGAAGCTGCCGTTGGCCTGCAGTTGTGCGCTGACGTTGGTAAAGATGGGGTTGGCGCCCGGGTCTAGCACGGCCAGCAACTGCGTCACGCCGGTGTCATCGGTGGCGCTGCCGCTGATGGTGGGATCGCTGGTGATGCCGTCGTTGTTGAGCAAGCCGCTGTCGTTTTGCAGCGCTGCGCTCAGGGTGGGCGCTGCGGTGTCACCACCGGAGGCGGCCTCGCGCACCACGGTGATTGTGGTCTGGGCGCTGTTGCCGGCGGCATCTGCAGCCGTCAGCTCAAAGTTGTTGTTGCCCAGCACCAGCGTTATGCCGACAAAGCTGAAGCTGCCGTCGCCAGCAGCGGTGGTGCTGCCCAGCACGGCGGCATTGCCTGCCGCGCGCAGCGTCAGCAGGGTGCTGGCATCGGCCAGGCCTTGCAGGAGGACGGGATTGCTGGTGGTGCGCAGGTCACCAGGCGTGCCGGTGTCACTGGCGGCTGCCAAGCCAAAACTGGCCACGGCAGGGGCTTGGGTGTCCAGCGTAAAGCTCACGTCCACTGTGCTGGCATTGCCCGCAGCGTCTTTGGCCACCAGGCGCAGGATGTGCGCGCCTTGCCCCAGCGTGCCGCCAGCCAGGCTGTCCAGCAGAGCGCGGTTGAGGCTGAACGCGCCACCGGCTTGCAGCGTGGCCAGAATGTTGGTGAATACGGTGCCGGCAGTCGGGTCTAGCGCGGCCTGCAACACCGTCACGCCCACCGCGTCCGTCACGGTGCCGGTGATGGCTGGGTTGCTGGTGATGCCATCAGTGGCCAGGCTGCCGGTGTCGGCCAGCAAGGCGGCACTGAGCAGCGGCGCGGTGGTGTCGGGGATGGCCTCGCGCACCACCGTCAGGCTGGCGGTGGTGGTATTGCCGGCGGCGTCAGCCACCCTCAGCTCAAAGCTGTTGCCGCCCAGCGCCAGCGAAATGCCAGCAAAGCTGAAGCTGCCATTGGCCGCCGCCGTGGTGCTGCCCAGCACGCTGGCGTTGCCGCTGGCACGCAGGGTGATCAAGGCACCGGCCTCGGTCAGGCCTTGCAGGATGACTGGACTGGCGGTGGTGATGTTGTCGCCCTGAACGCCACTGTCACTGGCTGGGGCCAAGCCAAAACTGGCCAACACCGGCGCAATGCGGTCAGGCGGCAGCTTGGCCAATTGCGGCAGGGTGGCCGGGTCCACATCACGCCCACCCACCCGCACGGTGGTGGGGAACAGCGGCGCAATCACGCTGGTGCTGCCTCGCAGCGTGCCACCCACGATCAACTCTTGCAGCCGCTGCACTGGTGTGCCCAGTTGCTGGTCATCGCCATCGCCCAGCACCCCGTTGACCGGATCAACGCTGACCAACAGGCTGCTGTCGATCATGTCCCCCGTGATGCGCACCCGCGCCAGCGTGCCAGCCTTGAAGCTGTCGGCGTTGGCACCGGTGCCGCCCAGTGCGGCGTCGTCACCCAGGTCAGCACCGATCAACAAATGCAGGCCACGGGTTGAGCCCCCCACTTGCAGCAGTTGCAGGCCGGCCATCGCCAGGTCGCCTGAGGCATCCCCCTTAATGACCAGTTGCACCAGCGTGCTGCTGAGGTTGACGCGCCAGGCCGCCGCCGTGCTGCCGGCAGTGATGTTGCTGGCGCGGCCATGCACGCTCCACAGCCCGCCGGCAATGGTGCCGCCCACTTGCACCGTGGTCAGGGTGTAGCCGCTGGCCAGGCCGGACAAAAACAGGTCAGCGCCCAGGTTGCCACTGATGACCAGGCTTTTGAGCCCGGCCGCTTCGATGCGGCTGGCACCGGTGGCGGTGCTGGCCCAGGCCGCGACATTGACGCTGAGGTTGGCGGTGCGTGCCGCCAGCCGCGTGTCGGTGACGGTGCCGGCCTTGAGGCTGAACTCGGTGCCTGCGGCCACGTTGATGGTGGCCTGGCTGACTTGGCCCAGCGTCAGGCTGGTGACGCTGGCCAGGAAGCTGGCGTTGCCGGTCAGGTTGGCGTTACCCAGGTTCAAGGCGCCGACAGCACTGTTGGCGCTGATGCCGGTGAGCGCCACCGGGCTGCTGTCGGGGTTGACAAGTGACACGCTGGACGCGCTGCTGGTGCCGCTGAGCTGCAGCGCATAGCCACCACCCTGGGCCACAAGCTGGCCCGTGCCGGGCCCGGTGACCGTGACCGTGGGCACTGCGACCACCACAGTGACCGCCAGCGGATGCACTGTGGGCACGGCGGTTGCTGCGGTTTGTGCGGCAGGCACGTCAATCTGGCGCTCGACCACCACCAGCGCGGCCTGGTCCAGCGGCATCAGCTCGGCCGACAGCAGCAGCTTGGGCTCCAGTGCCTCCAGCACCGGCCGGTCCACCCGGGTGGTGTTGCGGCGGGCTCGCCATTGCCGCAGCTCAGCCCACGCCGCCGCCCACTTGGCCTCCAGCCAGCTCAACCACATCCAGCGGGCACGTCGCACCAGGGCCAGCAGCAAGGCGCTGGGGCGTGCTGCAGGACGGGTGCGCTGGCCTTGGCCAGTGAAACGGGGGCGTGATTGGCGGCTCATCTCAACTCCTCAAACAATGTGTTGAGCCCAGTGATCCGTCCTGGGCTGGGTGTGGCATGAGGTGGCGCCTGGCGGACCTGCTGCACGTACCCAGCGCTGACAACCCGCGACCCACGCGGTGCAGCAGCAACCCAGGCACGACCCGCACGCAAACCAAACCGGTGGGCCGGACGACACCCCTCTTTGAAGTCCCTGAGTGTGGGACTTGCACAAGGCACCATCAACGCGGCAGACCCCTATCGAGCCCCTTGTCTGGGGGGGGTGTCCCTAGCTCAAGGGGTGGATGCAATCCGCTCAGCGCGCATAGATCAGCAGGTACAAGCCCAGCACCAGCCAGGCCGACATCCAGACACCAACGCTGGTGGCCCGCTTGAAGAAAAAGGCCAGCGGCACCAGGCCAAACGCCACCATGCCCAGGCCGTGCAGCACGGCGGCGCGGCCGTCAAACGTGCTGGCACTGCCGCCATATTTGTTGGTGCTGGAGTAGGCGTGCTCCGTCACGATCTGGACCACCCCGATGCCGGTGAACACCAGGAACATGAGCGCAGCCGCCAGTTTGGCGGCAAATCCGATGGGTGGTTTGGCATCGTTGGGCATGGGCTTCTCCCTGTTGTTGCTGGGGCACTCTACCGTGCGCAGCGGCAGCAAGATCGTCAGCGCCGCCACAAGCAAAACAACCCGCCGAGGCGGGTTGTTTGACATCGATCAAGCGCAGCGTGGCTGCTGCGTTGCCGGCGGCTTTACAGCGCCTCGGCGTACATCCGGATCTTGTCGGCGCGGCTGGGGTGCTTCAACTTGCGCATCGCCTTGGCCTCGATCTGGCGGATGCGCTCACGTGTCACATCAAACTGCTTGCCCACTTCTTCCAGCGTGTGGTCGCTGCTCATGTCGATGCCAAAACGCATGCGCAGCACCTTGGCCTCACGCGCCGTCAGGCCGTCCAGCAACTCGCTGACCACCGCGCGCAGGCCGGACTGCATGGCCGCTTCCATCGGCGCCACGTTGTATTTGTCCTCGATGAAATCACCCAGCGTGGTGTCGCCGTCGTCGCCCACCGGCACCTCCAGGGACACCGGCTCCTTGGCGATCTTCATGATCTGGCGCACTTTTTCTTCCGACATCTCCAGCTTCAGGCCGATGGTGGCTGCGTCGGGCTCAAAGCCGAACTCCTGCAGGTGGGCGCGGCTGATGCGGTTGATTTTGTTGATCGACTCGATCATATGCACCGGCACGCGGATGGTGCGGGCCTGGTCAGCAATGGCGCGGGTGATGGCCTGGCGAATCCACCAGGTGGCGTAGGTGGAGAACTTGAAACCACGGCGGTATTCAAACTTCTCCACTGCCTTCATCAGGCCCACGTTGCCCTCCTGGATCAAATCCAGAAACTGCATGCCGCGGTTGGTGTATTTTTTGGCAATCGAGATCACCAGCCGCAGGTTGGCCTCGATCATTTCGCGCTTGGCGTCGAGTGACGCACGCTCGCCTTCGTTCATGCGCTTGTTGATGGCCTTCAGGTCGTCCAGCGGGATCACCGCCTTGGCCTGCAGGTCGATCAGCTTGGTCTGCCACTCTTGAATGGCCGGCAGGTTGCGGCCCAGCGCGGCGCTGTAGGGCTTGGCGGCCTTGGTTTCCAGCTCGGCCCAGGCCAGATTGAGCGTATTGGGCGGGAATTGCTCAATAAAACGCTGCTGCGGCATGCCACATTTGTCCACCGCAATCTTGCGGATTTCACGCTCGCAGCGCCGCACATGCTCCACCTGCACGCGCAGCAGCGAGCACAGCTTGTCGATGGTCTTGACCGTAAAGCGCACCGCCATCAACTGATCCGACAAGGTGGTTTGTGCGGCCAGATACGGCGCTGAGCCGTAGCCGGTTTTCTCAAACGCCTTGTGCAGCTTCTCGAAGCTGACACGCATCGCGGCAAAACGCTCCAGCGCTGAGGCTTTCATCTCGGCCAGGCGGCTGGTCATGGCCTTGCTGCCGCCGTTGCCGTCGTCGTCGTCTTCGCTGTCATCAAACGAGTCAACGTCTTCTTCGGCCACGTAGTCGTCGGCCTCGTTGGCGACCACAAAACCGTCCACCACGTCAGAAATCGCCAGCTCGCCGGTGCCCATCTTGTCGCCCAGCGCCAGCACCTCGGCCATGATGGACGGCCGTGCAGACACCGCCAGCATGGTGGCCTGGCGGCCGTCCTCGATGCGCTTGGCGATCTCGATCTCACCCTGGCGGGTGAGCAGCTCGAACGAGCCCATTTCACGCATGTACATGCGCACCGGGTCGGTCGTGCGGCCAAATTCAGAATCAACCGTGGACAGCGCGGACTCGACCGCCTCTTCGGCTTCTTCGTCGGTGGCGGTGGCACCGGTGCCACCGGCCACCAGCAGCGTGGCGGCGTCGGGCGCCTGCTCGTACACCGCAATGCCCATGTCGTTGAGCATCTTGACCGTGGCTTCCAGCGCCTCGGCGTCCACCAGTTTCTCGGGCAGGTGGTCGTTGATTTCTTGCTGGGTCAAAAAGCCACGGCCCTTGCCCATGGTGACCAGGGCTTTCAGGTCGCTGCGGCGTTTTTCGATTTCTTCCTGGGTCAGCGTGGTGACATCCAGCCCGAACTCGCGGATCAGTGCGCGCTGTTTGCTCTTGGGCACTTTCATGCGCAGCGGCTTGGCCTTGCCAGCCTCTGCCGCTTCGGCATCCACCACTGGGTCGAGTGCCAGCACTTCGTCGGGCAGGCCGGTTTCGAGGTCGGAGAAATCGTCCACGTCCAGCACCTCGGCCTTGTCGACCGGCGCAACGACCTTGGCTTTGGCGCCGACCTTGCCTTTGGGCGCGGCGTCATTTTTGACCGCAACAGGCGCGGCTGCCACAGGTTTGGCAACAGGTTTGGCCACAGCGTTGACCGCGGGTTTGGTTGCAGGTTTGGTTGCAGGTTTGGCTGCAGGTTTGGCTGCAGGTTTGGCCTTGACAGCGCTGGTGGACGGCGCAGCGGGCGCAGCAACAGCCTCGGCGGCCCGCACCTTTTTGGCCGGCGACGCTGCCGGCTGTTTACCAGCAACAGGTACCACCACGTCAACTGCTGGGGTGGCCTTGGTGGGGGTCTTCTTGGCTGTCATGCGATTCCTGAAGAGAAAGTGTGCGGCATGGTGCGGATCTACCGGGGCGGCAGCCGCTGTGCTGTGCGTTGAGCCCGCCTGAGGCGCCCGCCCGGACAACCCCCCCATCTTGGACATGGGGGCTGTTTTTGGAATGAAAAGCGCAAAGACAGCTGCGACAAGCGCAATAACTCCGAATTTCCCTCAGCAACCGCAACCGGCAATCATGCCTCAGAAATGCCCGCTTTTTAGCTGTTTGCGCTGCAGAAAGACCTGCAGCCACGCCACAGAGGGCGCGGCAGCAACACATTACCCAACTCCAGCCCCGGTTTCAGGGCCGCACGGCGGGCAGCCCACCCAAAAACAGGTCAGCCACCATGGGCGCCAGCGCGTCGTGGTCCAGCGCACCGCCCGGCTGCACCCAGGTGAACATCCAATTGATCATGCCGAACAGCAGCATGGTCATGGGCGTGGCCAGCGCTGCTGCCTGCAACTCGGGCCGCAGCCCGGCCACGGCCTGGGCAAAGCCCTGCACCACCGCGCGCTCCTGGTCCAGGATGCGGGCGCGGTCGCGGTCGGTGAGGAAGCGCACGTCTTCGGTCAGAACGCGGTGGGCGTCACGCGCACCGGCGTACTCCAGCAGGATGCGGCGGATCAACGTGCGCAGCCGCTGCTCGGGCGGCAGGCCGGCGGCCAGCACGTCTTGCACCAGCGCATGCAGCTTGCCCACGTGGCCGTCGGCAATGCTGACCAGCAGCGCGTATTTGTCGCGGTAGTAGTGGTACAGCGTGGCTTTGGACAGGCCGCAGGCCAGGGCCACGGCGTTCATGGACGTGGCGGGGTAGCCTTGCTGGGCAAACAGCGCGGCGGCATGCGCCAGGATCATCTCGCGCTGGTCGTCGTAGTTGGCGGCACGGCCTCTGGCCATCAGGTGCGGCCGGCTCGGGCAGCGTTGGGGGGTGCCATGCGCATTCAGCGTTCGTCGAACGACAGCGTGACTTGCGGCGTCAACGGATGCGCCTGGCAGGCCAGCACAAAACCCGCCGCCACCTCGGCCTTGTCCAGCGCAAAGTTGCGGTCCATGCGCACCTGGCCAGCCATCAGCTTGCAGCGGCAGGTGCCACACACGCCCGAAGTGCAAGAGAACGGCACTTCCAGCCCGGCGGCGGCTGCAGCGTCCAGGATGCTGGGTTGGTCGCGGTGGAACTGGATTTCGCGGCGCAGGCCGTCTCGCACGATGACCACGGTGGATTGCTCGGCGTCACCGGGTTTGGCGGCGTGCAAAACCGCACCCACGCCCTGCCCTGCAGCACCCGCCGCGCCCGCCGGCGCGGCCACGCCAAAGCGCTCGATGTGGATGCGGTCCTCGGGCACGCCCGCCGCCAGCAGCGCGGCCTCGGCCTCGTCGTTCATCTGGAACGGGCCGCAAATGTAGGCATGGGCGATGCCTGCGGCGGGCAGCACGCTGCGCAGGATGTCGCCGATCTTGTCGCGGTTCATCAGGCCGCTGCTCAGCGGTGCGTCGGTGGCCTCATCAGAGAACACATGCTGCAGCACCAGCCGGGTCATGTGGCGGTTCTTCAAATCCTCCAACTCCTCCTTGAACATGGTGGATTGAAGCGACCGGTTGCCGTACAGCAGGG
>JANPOW010000107.1:0-29793 GCA_031428185.1 Betaproteobacteria bacterium
GCGAGAAACGGCCCCAGCGAGGACAGTTTTTGCCGGATTTGCAGGCCCATAGTTCAACTATGGGACAAAAAGCCGGTAAAAAATGGACCGCTGAGGCCGTTTCGCAGCCGACGTTCCCCAAGCCCGACAGGCTCCTAGGCAAGGCCGGGGCACAAGCGCCAGCCGTGTTTGCCAAAGGGGGGCATCCGGGCAGCGCACAGCCAACAGGCCAGGCGCCCGTCAGATGCGCACCCGGGCGCCCAGCTCTACCACCGCGTTGTCGGGCAGGTTGAAAAACGCCGCTGCGCTGCCGCTGGCCTGGGTCATGCCAGCAAACAGGCGTTTCACGGTTGCGGGCATGGTCGGCCCGCTGCGGTCATCGGCCGGGGCTGCGGTGTTGGCGGCCTTTCGGGTGGTCGGCAGCACCGTCTCACGGCTTAAAAAGTAGCTGGTGTCCAGCGCCTCCAGCAGCAGCCCCTGGCTGGCGGCAGCGGCCAGCGCGCGCGGCACGTCGGGCAAGTCCATGAAGCCAAAGTGCAGCAGCACACGCCAGAAGCCGTGGCCCAGATCGGTCAGGTCCAGCCGCTGGTCCTCAGCCACCCAGGGCTGGGGGTGGAACAGCACGGTGAGCACCAGGTTGCGGGCATGCAGCACCTGGTTGTGCTTGAGGTTGTGCAGCAAGGCTTGTGGCACCAGGCTGGCATCGGCCACCGGGTAGACGGCGGTGCGGCTGCTGCGCGGCAGGCTGTCGGCGTGCAGGCTGTCGAGGAAGGGCAGCAAGGCCAGGCCATCACGCTGCTGGCTGTGCGCCAGCAGGCTGCGGCCACGCTGCCAGGTCCACATCAGGCCAAACAACACCGCGCCCACCACCAGCGGGAACCAGCCGCCGTCAAAAAACTTGGACGCGCAACCCGCCACCAGCAGGGCATCCAGCGCCAGAAAAAACGTGGTGGCGCCCAGCGCCAGCGGCGCCGGCACCGCCCAAGCCCGGCGCAGCACAAACCAGCTCAGCAGGGTGGTGATCAGCATGGTCAGCGTCACCGCAATGCCGTACGCCCCGGCCAGCGCGGTGCTGCTGCCAAAGCCCAGCACGACGCCCAGCACACCCAGCAGCAGCAGCCAGTTGACAGCGGGCAGGTAAATCTGCCCTTCAGCCTGGGCGCTGGTGTGGCGCACCGCCATGCGCGGTAAAAAGCCCAGTTGCATGGCCTGGCGGGTGAGTGAATAGGCGCCAGAGATCACCGCCTGCGACGCGATGATGGCGGCAACAGTGGCCAGCAATACCGCCGGCAGCACCAGCGCCGGCGGGAACAGGCGGAAGAACGGGTTTTCGATGGCGGCTGGCTCACGCATCAGCAGCGCGCCCTGGCCCAGGTAGTTGAGCGCCAGCGCCGGCAGCACCAGGCCACACCAGGCCCACTGGATGGGCCGGCGGCCAAAGTGGCCCATATCGGCATACAGCGCCTCGGCGCCGGTCAAGGCCAGCACGATGGCACCCACCGCGGCCAGCACACCCCAGCCGCGATGCGCCAAAAAATCCCAGGCATGCAGCGGGTTGAGCGCGGCCAGGATGGCCGGCGTCTGGCTGATCTGCCACAGCCCGGTGGCCGCCAGGGTGATGAACCACAGCACGATCACCGGGCCAAACCAGCGCCCCACGGCGGCAGTGCCGTGGCGCTGCAGCAAAAACAGCCCCACCAGCACGCCCAGCGACAGCGGCAGCACGTAGCGGGTGAGGGCGGGGGTGGCCACCGTCAACCCCTCCATCGCGCCCAGCACCGAGATGGCCGGGGTGATGATGCTGTCGCCATAAAACAGCGTGGCGCCGGCCACCCCCAGCAGCAGCAGGCCGTGTTTCAAGGCCGGCTGGTGGGCAATCGCCTGGCTGGCCAGTGCGGTGAGGGCCAGCACACCGCCTTCGCCCCGGTTGTCGGCGCGCAGCACCAGCAGCACGTATTTCAAGGTGACCACCAGCATCAAGGCCCAGAAAATGGCCGACACCGCGCCCACCAGGTTGGCGGCGGTCAGCGCCACGCCGGTGGCGGGCAAAAATACCTCTTTGATGGTGTACAGCGGGCTGGTGCCGATGTCGCCGTAGACCACGCCGATGGCGGCCAGGGTGAGGGCGGCCAGGCCGGGGTGGGCGGCTTGGGTTTGCGGGCCGGCCAGCGGCGCGCTGGTGGTGGGCGGGGGGGTCATGGTGGACATGCGCTGGGGGCCGCGTCGGGCCAGGGTGGCGATGCGCACAGCTTGCCTGCCGGCACATCAGGATCGCATCAGGACAGCGCGGCAGACAGGGGCCGCACAGCGCCTGGACATGGCCCGGTCAGCGACCCGGTCAGCGACCCAGACACAGGCCGGACAATCCCCCTGTCCCGACTTCTGCGTCCCACGCCCCCCACCGATGGCCATCCAATGGTTTCCTGGCCACATGCACACCACCCGCCTGGCGATGGGCGAGCGCGTCAAGACCGGCATCGACGTGGTGATCGAGTTGCTGGACGCCCGGCTGCCCGGCAGCAGTGCCAATCCGCTGCTGGCCGCGCTGACCGCCGGCAAACCGGCGCTCAAGCTGCTGAACAAGCAAGACCTGGCGGACCCGGCCCGCACCACGCTGTGGCTGGACCACTACAACGCCATGCCGCAGACCCAGGCCATCGGGCTGGACGCCAGTGAGCCGGCGCCCGCCGCCCGCCTGGTGCAGGCCTGCAGAGTGTTGGCGCCGCTGCGGGGCGGCATGGTCAAGCCGCTGCGGCTGCTGATTTGCGGCATCCCCAACGTGGGCAAATCCACCCTGATCAACACGCTGGTGCGGCGCAAGGCCACCAAGACCGGTGACGAAGCCGGCATCACCAAGATGGAGCAGGTGATCGTGCTGGCCAGCGACGTGACGCTGTACGACACGCCCGGCATGCTGTGGCCCCGCATCACGGTGGAACAAAGTGGCTATCACCTGGCCGCCAGCGGCGCGGTGGGCCGCAATGCGTATGACGATCAAGAGGTGGCGCTCGAACTGCTGGTGGCGCTGCAAAAAGCCTACGCCGGGCGCATTGCCGCCCGCTACAAACTGCCCGCCGCAGCGGCTGATCTGGCGGCGCTGGCGGCCTTGCCTGCGGAGCAGTTGCTGGACCTGATTGCACGCCAGCGTGGCCTGGTGCAGACCGGCGGCCGGCTTAACCCGCAAAAAGCCGCTGAAGTGGTGTTGACGGATTTCCGGTCCGCCGCGCTGGGCCGCATCACGCTGGAAACCCCGGCTGAATACGCGCTGTGGGCGGTGGCCGGTGAGGCGGCCGAACTGGAGCGGCAGGCCAAAAAAGTGCGTAAAGGTGGCAAGGGCGCTCAAGGTCTTGCCGGTTTGCCTGCCGATTGATGGCTGCGGCCGCCATGTGGCCGGGTCAAGCCTCGGTTGCTGTGTCAGCCTCCACCAGCCGGTAGCCCACGCCAGGCTCCGTCAGCAGGCGCTGCGGCTCGGCCGCGTCTTGCTCCAGCTTGGCGCGCAGTTGGCCCATGTAGAGGCGCAGGTACTGGGTGTGCTCGGTGAACTCTGCGCCCCACACATCGCCCAGCAGTTGGCGGTGGGTCACCACCTGGCCGGCGTTGCGCACCAAGCGGGCCAGCAGCTTGTATTCGGTGGGGGTCAGGTGCACGGGCACGCCGCCCAGGCTGACGCGGTGGGCCGCCAAATCCACCTGCAGCAGGCCGTGGCTGTAGTGGGTGACGGCCGGCGCCAGTCGGGTGCCGCGGTGGCGCATGGCCACGCGGATGCGGGCCAGCAGCTCACCCACGCTGAAGGGTTTGACCAGGTAGTCGTCGGCGCCGGCGTCCAGCAGCGCGATTTTTTGGGTCTCGCCGTGGCGTGCCGAGATCAGGATCACCGGTGTGCTGCTGCGCTGGCGCAGGCGCAGCAGCAGGGCCTGGCCGTCGCCATCCGGCAGGCCCAGGTCCAGCAGCACCAGGTCGGGTGCGGCGTGGGCGGCCAGCGCCTGGCCGTCGGCCAGGCTGGCGGCGGTGAGCACGGTGTGGCCCTCCACCGCCAGGGCGTCGCGCAGGGTGCAGCGCAGCGCGGGGTCGTCTTCAACCAGCAGCACACGCAGCGTCATGGTGTTGGCCCGGTCTGACCAGCAGGCCCCGCAGGCCCGGCCGGCGCCGCGTCGGGCAGTGGCAAGCCGGGCAGTGGCAAGTGGCATTCAAAACTGCTGCCGCCGCTGCTGCGGGCGCGCACCAGCAGCTCACCGCCGTGGGCGCGGGCGATGGCGCGGCAGACCGCCAGCCCGACACCGGCGCCGCGCCGGCCGGGCAGGTCGGTGGTGGTGCTGGTATCAATGGTGGCGGTGGGGGCGGGTTTGGGGATTGCGCCGCGCTGGAACACCTCAAAAATCCGCTCGCGCCAGGCCGGTGCCACACCGGGGCCGCGGTCACGCACTGCCAGCACCAGCGCGGTGGGGCTGCGCCGCACCAGGATCTCGATCGGCGTGTCGGGTGGGGTGTGGCTCAGTGCGTTGTCCACCAGGTTGTCCAGCAATTGGGTCAGCAGCAGGGCATCACAACGCAGCAGCGGCAGGCCGGGCTCCAGCCTGGCGCGCAAGACACGGCCCGGCGCGTGCTGGCGGGCGCGCCGCAACACGGTGCCCACCAGCTCTTCGGCCGATTCCCAGTCCAGCTGCAACTGCACACCAGGCGCGTCCAGCCTGGCCAGTTGCAGGGTGTTGTTGGTCAGCTTGGCCAGGTGGCCGGTCTCTTGCACGATGCGCTGGGCCAGGCGCTGGCGTTGTGCGTTGTCCATCCGCTCGCCCTGGTCTTGCAGTGACGACGCAGCGCCCAGGATGGTGGCCAGCGGGGTGCGGTAGTCATGTGAGATGGCGGCCAGCAGCGCGTTGCGTACCGCCTGCAACTGGGCCTGGGCCAACGCGCGCTGCTCGGCTTGCTGGCTGGCCTGGCGTTGCAATGCCAGGCCCATCTGGTCACACAAGGCCTGGGCGTGGCCACGCAAGCCTTCATCCGCACGGCCGGCAGCGGGCAGGCGCAACACGGCGGCACCAAAACTGGCCTGGCGGCCACGCAGCGGCAGGTACCAGTGCGCCAGGGTTTCATGGTGGCCACTGCCCGGGCCCATGGCCTGGGACTGGCGCAGGCAGTGCCACAGGCCGGCGGCTTCGTCGGCATCAGGCTGGCCCAGCGCCATCACGTTGGCGCTGGGGTCGGCGTTGTGGGTGTCATCCGGGTAGTTCACGTCGTCGGGCTGGTCCCGGCACAGCAGCAGCGCCACCGGTGCCTGCAGCAGGCTGGCCAGCGCGGCCTGCAGGGTGCCGGCGTGGGCCAGCGGCTCTGCGCTGTCGCGCAGTGCATCACCCAGGCTGCGCAATTGCTCGGCCCGCTGTTGATGCTGCCTGGCCTGCCGCGCCTGGTGGCGCAAACTGGCCATCAAACCGGCCACTACGGTGTTGACCACCACCATCGCCAGCAGCAGCAGGCCGTTTTGTCGGCCGTCGACCGCAAACGTGCCGTGCGGGGGCACAAACAGCCAGTTGAAGGCCAGCACCGACCCACTGCCCACCAGCACCGCCGCCAGCGCCGGCAGCCACAGCGCGGCCACCGCCGCGGCCAGCACCAGCAGCAGGGCCTGGTTGGCCAGGTCGATCTGGCCGTCCAGCAGCAGCAGCGTGGCCCAGCCAGCAGCCCAGACCGCCAAGCCGGGGGCCAGCCCGGTGGTCGGCCCTGAATTCAGCCCTGCAAACCACCGCTGGCGTGGCGGTCTGGTGGCATGCCGGACCGGCACTGCGGTGGGTGGCGGCGGCAGTGGCGGTGGCAGCGGTTGTGCGGCAGGTTGTGACATGCGCTACACGGTAGCAGCGGGCGCATCAGGATCGCATCTGCGTGAGTTGCGCCGCCAGCCGGCTGAACTTCGTCGCAACAGACGATGGTGGCCGCTCTGGCGCACCGGTAGCGTATCGGCCTGTCGCAACACCCTTCAACCCGCAAGCTCTGAACGAGTAACAACCATGAAACTGGACGCTTCCATCTCGGCCGTGATCACCGGTGGCGCCTCGGGCCTGGGCGCGGCCACGGCCCGCCGGCTGGCCGCCGCCGGTGTCAAAGTGGCGCTGTTTGACCTGAACGAAGCCGCCGGCACCGCGCTGGCCGCCCAACTGGGCGGTGTGTTCTGCCAGGTGGACGTGACCAATGAAGCCTCGGTGGACGCCGGCTTCGTCAAAGCCCGCGCCGCCAACGGGCAAGAGCGCATCCTGGTCAATTGCGCCGGCACCGGCAACGCCATCAAGACCGCCAGCCGCGACAAAACCACCGGTGAGATCCGCGCGTTCCCCACCGCCAACTTCGAGCGCATCATCCAGATCAACCTGATCGGCACCTTCCGCTGCATCGCCAAGAGTGCGGCCGGCATGCTGAGCCTGCCGGCGCTGGACGGTGGTGAGCGCGGCGCCATCGTCAACACCGCCAGCGTGGCGGCGCAAGACGGGCAGATGGGCCAGGCCAGCTACTCGGCCAGCAAGGCCGGTGTGGTGGGCATGACGCTGCCGATTGCGCGCGATTTGATGGGCGAGGGCATCCGCGTCAACACCATCCTGCCGGGCCTGTTCAACACGCCGCTGCTGCAGGGTGCGCCTGAGAACGTCAAAACCGCGCTGGCGGCCTCGGTGCCCTTCCCCAAGCGCCTGGGTGATCCAGACGAATACGCCCAGCTGGCCGAGTTCATGGTCACCAACGGTTATTTCAACGGCGAAAGTGTGCGGCTGGACGGTGCCATCCGCATGGCGCCGCGCTGACCTCAAACGGAAGGAGGCCGGCCTGCGCGCTGTCCATGCACTGATGCAAGGTGATGCGATGATGGCCACATGCCTTGCAGCCACTCCGCATGCTGGACCGCGCCGCCCAAGCCCTGATCGCCCCCGCGCTGGGTTGGGCCGCTGGTGCATTGGCGCGGCGGGGTGTGGCGGCTGACGCCATCACCCTGGCCGGTTTTGCACTGGGTCTGGTTGGCGCCGTCTGCATCGGCACTGGCCACCCGCTGATCGGCCTGCTGTGGCTGCTGGCCAGCCGCCTGGCCGATGGCCTGGACGGTGCGGTGGCCAGGCTGACCAAACCTACCGACCGTGGTGCGTTTCTCGACATCACACTCGACTTTGCGTTTTACG
Organism: Betaproteobacteria bacterium; assembly: GCA_031428185.1. Classification (GTDB taxonomy): domain Bacteria; phylum Pseudomonadota; class Gammaproteobacteria; order Burkholderiales; family Burkholderiaceae_C; genus Pseudaquabacterium. The sequence continues at coordinate 7,131 of JANPOW010000107.1, forward strand.
CCAGCGTGCCCTTGGCGTTTGCGCTGGCTGATCCACACGCCAACGCACTGGCCGCGGCCGTGCTGCTGGCGGCATTCATCGGCACGGCCAGCAGTTTTCTGGCATTTGCCGTGCTGGCTGAGCGGCGTGGCCTGGCGAGCCTGGCTTACCCCCACAAAGGCCTGTACTACCTGGGTGGCCTGACCGAGGCCACCGAGACCCTGGCCTGTTTTGTGGCGATGTGCTTGTGGCCAGCGGCCTTTGCGGCGCTGGCGCTGGGCTTTGCTGCGCTGTGTGGCCTGACCTGGCTGGCCCGCTTGCAGGCCGGTTGGCTGGTGTTTGGCCAGCTGCGGGGCCGCGCATGATGGCGCCGTGGCCGCGCCGCGCCGCGCTGGCTGGCCTGCTGTTGGCCGGGCTGTTGGCCGACCTGTTGGCATTTGGCCAGCCGCAGGCGCAACCTGGCAATGACCTGCGCATGGCCGCCCCACTGCTCAGCAACCCGGCCAGCAGCACCGTCGACAGCCCCGCACCGCCCTGGCGTGTGGTGGGGCTGCCGCGCCAGATCAAGCCCTTCACCCGTTTCAGCGTGCAAGTGCTGGACGGTCAGCGCGCCCTGCGCCTCGAGGCCCAGGCGTCCTACGGCAATCTGGTGCACGCGCTGGACCCGGCGCCCGAGCCAGCGCGCCGCCTGGCCTGGCGTTGGCGGCTGGACGAACCCAACCCTGCCGCCGACCTGCGTCGCAAGGATCTGGACGACAGCCCCATCAAAGTCTGCGCGATGTTTGACCTGCCAACATCGGTGCTGCCGTTTGTCGAGCGCCAGGTGCTGCGCCTGGCGCGCCTGCGAAGCGGCGAGGATTTGCCGTCGGCCGTGCTGTGTTACGTGTGGGACAGCCGCCTGCCCAGTGGCACCGTGCTGGACAACGCGTTTTCGCGGCGCATCCGCGTGATCGTGCTGCGGGGACCAGACGCACCGCTGCGCACCTGGGTCAGCGAGCAGCGCGACATTGGCGCTGATTTTTTGCGCCTGTTTGGCGATGAAGCCAAAGTGCTGCCAGCGCTGGTGGGTGTGGCGGTGGGGGCCGACGCCGACAACACCCAGGGCCGCAGCCTGGCTTGGCTGGGCAGCATCACGCTGGATTGACTATCGGCCCGCCGCACGGCTGCCTGGAAAGCCTCTGGCGTGGGTTTGCTGGGCCGCTGCCGCTGCACACCAACTGCTGTGGCGGTGGGCTGGGCTGTGAGGGGTGACGAGCCTTGCCCTCGGCACTGGTTGCAACGGTTGGGGCTGCTTCGTTCCCGACCTGACCCGGTTGGCCGCGCTTCCATGCGAGGAGGCCCGTCGCTTTGAATTGTAGGTGATGGGTGCAGCGCAGCCGGCCGGGTGGTGGCGGTGGCTGGTCGGGCAGGCTGGCGCAGCCGGACAGCGCCAGCAGCAGCGCCAGAACCGCCACCAACAGGGGCACCGGCGGCCGGGCCTGGGCTTGGGCCAAACCGCGGCGGGTCAGCGCAGTTGCAGGTCGTCGTCGCCGAAGCGGATGCCCAGCGGCTCAATCAGCAATTGTTTGGCGCCGGCTTCAACCTGGCCGGCAATGCGCGCGCCAATGCCCTGCGCCTGGGCAATCTGCACCGTGCGCTGGGCGTCCTCGGGCGCCACGAAGATGGCAAACCCAGCGCCCATGTTGAGCGTGCTGTAGGCCTCGCGGTCATCTTGCCTGGCATGGTGCTGGATGAACTGCAGCACCGGCGGCACCGGCGGCAGGGTGTGGATGCGGTAGGTCAGGGTGGCCGGGTGGCGCAGCAGCTTGCGCCAGCCGTGGCCGGTGATGTTGGCGCAGTAGTGCGGCGTGATGCCGGCAGCCCACAGCGCCTCGGTGACGGGGGAGTACAGCGTGGTGGGCGCCAGCAGCGCGGCGCCGTAGGTGAGGCCGGGGTGGTTGATGGGGTCGATCTCGGTCAGCCAGCCGCCGGGCAGACGCTCCAGCAGCTTGCGCGCCAGGCTCAGGCCGTTGGCATGGATGCCGCTGGAGTCGAGCAGCACGATGGCGTCACCGGCGGCCAGTTTGTCGCCCACGCTCAGGCGTGCTTTTGGGTTGATCAGGCCGGTGCAGGACGCCGCCAGGTCAATCCGGCCGGCCTCCACAATGCCGGCCAGCGCGGGTGTCTCACCACCACCCCAGGCCACTTTGCAGCTGTCGCAGGCGGCTTTCCAGCCGGCCACCAGGGCCTGGGCGCGGGCGCCATCGGCAAACCAGCTTGAGCCACCGGCGGCCCAGTAGGCCTGCACCACCAGCGGCGTGGCGCCCACGGTGATCAGGTCATTCACCGCCATCGCGATGGTGTCTTGGGCGATGCCGGCATACCAGGGCTGGCCGGTGAGCGTGGCCATCTCGTCGGCCACCAGGGCCTTGGAGCCCAGGCATTCGACGATGGAGGCGATGTAGAACGGCCCCACATCCACCACGTAGGCCGACTCACCCCGCGAGGCTGCCACCTCGGTGAAACCATGCCCGGCCAGGTGCACGGCGGTGGCTGCGGCCGCACGCTGGGCGCTGACCTTGAGTGGGTCGATCAGGCCGTAATTGACACCGGCGGCCTCATAGCTGAGGGTGCCCGGGGTGGAGGGGGTGGCAGAGGAACTCATGCCCGGGATTATCGGCCAGGCCCTGCGGCCAGGCGCCGCCCAAGCGGCGCTGCAGGCCGGTCTGCAGCCCGGGCCACGCCACACCCCAACCGTAGAATCCGGCCATGAGTACTGTTGTCCTGGCCCGCAAATACCGGCCCCGCAGCTTTGAGCAGATGGTGGGCCAGACCCATGTGGTGCAGGCCCTCAGCAACGCCTTGACCAGCGGCCGGCTGCACCATGCCTACCTGTTTACCGGCACCCGGGGCATTGGCAAGACCACGGTCAGCCGCATCCTGGCCAAGAGCCTGAACTGCACCGGGCCGGATGGCACTGGCGGCGTCACTGCCCACCCGTGCGGTGTGTGCCAGGCCTGCACCGAAATCGATGCCGACCGCTTTATTGACTACATCGAACTGGACGCTGCCAGCAACCGCAGCATCGACGAGATCCGCGACCTGATCGAGCGCGCAGCCTACAAACCCAGCGTGGGCCGCTACAAGGTTTTCATGATTGACGAGGCGCACCAGCTCACCAAGGACGCCTTCAACGCCCTGCTCAAGACGCTGGAAGAGCCGCCCGAATACCTGAAGTTTGTGCTGGCCACCACCGACCCCGAGAAGATGCTGCCCACGGTGCTGAGCCGCTGCCTGCAGTTCAACCTGCGGCCGATGGCGCCCGAGGTGGTGCATGAGCACCTGGCGCAGGTGCTGCAAGCCGAAGGCGTGGTGGCCGATGCGGGCGCGCTGCGGCTGCTGTCGCGCGCGGCGCGCGGGTCTATGCGCGATGCGTTGTCGCTCACCGACCAGGCGATTGCCTTTGGCGCCGGTGCGCTGGACGAGACCGGCGTGCGCGCCATGCTGGGCACGGTGGACCGCAGCCATGCCACCGGCCTGGTGGCCGCACTGGCCGCGCGCGACGGCCCCGCCGTGCTGACCACGGTGGACGCACTGCGCCAGATGGGCTTGTCGGCAGCCGGCACACTGGAGGAGATGGCCGCGCTGCTGCAGCAGATGGCGGTGCAACAAGCCGTGCCGGGCGCGCTGGACGACACCGACCCGGACACGGCGGCTGTGCTGGCCCTGGCCGCCGCGCTGCCGCCCGATGAAACCCAGTTGCTTTACAGCATCGTGGTGCATGGCCGGGCTGAGCTCAGTCTGCTGTCCGACGAATACGCCGCTTTGACGATGGTGGTGTTGCGCCTGCTGGCCTTTGCGCCCAGCGGTACCGCGGCCATGGCATCACCAGCCCCACGCGCGGCGCCGCTGGTGGCCGCACCGCGTGAGGCCCGCAGCACGGCGCCGGTGCGGATGCCCACGCAGTTGCCCGCGCAGTTGCCCGCACAGGCACCAGTACAGGCACCAGTACAGGCACCGATGGCGGCACCAGCACAGGCCCCAGCACAGGCCCCAGCACAGACGCCAGTGCAGGCATCGGTGCAGCCAGCCAGCGCCGGTGCATCGGCCACGCCAAGCGCGGCGCCGTCGCAGCCCGCCCCGGTGCTGGCCACCGCGCCAGCGGCGCTGGCCCCCAAGGTGGTGGCTGTGCCCCCGAAGCGCTACCCGCCGCCTGCACCGGCCCGGGCCGTGTCGGTGCAAGAGCCACCGCCGTGGGTGGTGGACGCCGGCCCGGACGATGACAGCGCCACTGCCGCCGCCCCGGCCACCGACTGGGCCGATGCAGCCGCTGCAGGCGATGTGGTGCCGCTGCCCACCGCCCCGGCCCGCACGGCAAGCGCCGTGGCTGCGCCCGCCAGCCCGGCCGCGCCGCCACTGCCCGGCCGGCAAATCACGGTGCAAACCACAGCCCTGGGCGAGCAGTGGGCCGCGCTGATCCGCCCGCTGATCGCCGCCGGCAACCTGGTGGCGATGGTGCGCGAGGTGGCTGTGCAGGCCGAGTTGTGTGCGGTTGCCCCACTGGCAGGTGGTGGCCGCTGCTGGGCGCTGACGGTGGAGCGTGAGACCCTGCGCGCCGCGCCGCTGGTGGCCAAGCTGAGCGCAGTGCTGGCGCTGGCGCTGGGCGAACCGGTGCAGCTCGATGTGCAGCCCGGCAGCACGCAAGACACCATCTCCAGGCGCGACACCCTGGCCCGCGACATGGCCCAGCGCGCGGCTGAGCAAACCATCCAGGGCGACCCGGAGGTGCGTGCGCTGCTGGCACAGTTCAGCACCGCCCGCATCGTGCCAGGCTCGATCAAACCGCTGGCGGCCCCGATCAACACCCCCCCGGCGGCCCCCCGCCAACCCAGGACACATTGACCATGATGAAAAACCAACTCGCCGGCCTGATGAAACAAGCCCAGGCCATGCAGGACAACCTGAAAAAGACGCAGGACGAACTGGCCACCATCGAGGTGACCGGTGAATCGGGCGCCGGCCTGGTCAAAGTGCTGATCACCTGCAAACACGATGTCAAGCGCGTCACCATCGACCCCAGCCTGCTGGCCGACGACAAAGACATGCTCGAAGACCTGGTGGCCGCCGCCTTCAACGATGCGGTGCGCCGCATCGAGGCCACCACGGCCGAGAAGATGGGCAAGCTCAGCGCCGGCATGCCGCAAATCCCCGGCATGAAGTTCCCCTTCTGAACGGCCCTGACCGCCTTGGCCGAGCGCAGTTTAGACCGCCTGATCGAGGCCTTGCGCCGTCTGCCCGGGGTGGGCGTCAAGTCGGCCCAGCGCATGGCCTACCACCTGTTGCAGCATGACCGCGACGGTGCGCAGCGCCTGGCGCTGGCGCTGCAAGCGGCAGTGGTGGATGTGCAGCACTGCGCCCGCTGCCACACCTTTACCGAGGCCCACATCTGCGCCACCTGCAGTGATGGCACACGTGACGGGCGGCAACTGCTGGTGGTTGAAAGCCCGGCCGATCAGGCCGCGATGGAGCGCAGCGGCAGCTACCGTGGCCTCTACTTTGTGCTGATGGGCCGGCTGTCACCGCTGGACGGTGTGGGCCTGGCCGACATCGGCGTGCACGCCCTGCTGGACCGCGCGGCCGACGGCACGGTGCAAGAGGTGATCCTGGCCACCGGGTTTTCAGCCGAGGGTGAGGCCACCGCCCACGTGCTGGCCCAGGCGCTGCGCAGCTTGGCCGGCGCAGCCGGCGAGCCGCTCACCGTCACCCGCCTGGCGCGTGGTGTGCCGGTGGGCAGCGAGCTGGAATACGTTGATTTGTCGACCCTGGCGCATGCCTTGAGCGACCGGCGCTGACCCGGGTACAGCCCGGGCCCGTCGCGGTCAGCCCCGGTTGGCCGGCGTCAAGCTGGCGGTTTGACGTGAGCGCTTGGCATGGCCGCCCTTGCGGCCATCCCGGGACGCCAAGCGCAGCGGCTTGTTGGGCACCATCACCACCACGACCTGGCCGGGCTTGAAGCGCGCCGCAGCGGTGGTGCTGTTCCAGGCGGCCACCTCGGTGGCCTTGACACGGTAGCGGCCCGCCACGGCCATCACGCTGTCACCCTTGCGGCCAGCCTTGAAGCTGACACGCTTGAGCGGCGGCACATCGGGTGCCAGGGCCAGCGTGGCGTCTTCAGCCACCCGCTGGCTCACATCGTCCACCCGGTGCGCGGTGCGTGCCACCAGCAGGGTGGACCCGGTCTTGACCAGCATGCGCTTGGGGATGCCGTTGAGCGAACTCAGCTGTGCCTCGGTCATGCCCACCTGGCGTGCGGCTTCAGCGGTTTTCATGGTGCGTGGTGCCACCCAGGCCGTCCAGCTGGCCAGACCACCCTTGTGTTGTGACAAGGCATGCACAAAGCGCGCAGCGCTGTCAAAGGGCAGCAGCACTTGCGGCGTGACAGCACTCAGGATCACCGGTTTGTTCATCTGCGGGTTGAGCTGCTTGAACTCCTCCAGCGGCAGCCCGGCCAGGCGTGCCGCCAGGTCGGTGTCGATGTCTTTCTTGAGCGCCACCGAGACAAAGTAGGGGTGGTTTTGCAGCGCTGGCAGCTTGACGCCAAACGCATCGGGCCGCATCACGATGTTCTTGACCGCCTGCAGCTTGGGCAGGTAGTTGCGGGTCTCGGCCGGCATTTGCAGGCTGTCGTAGTCGGTGCTCAGGCCAGCCGCCAGGTTGCGCTTGATGGCGCGCTGCACATTGCCCTGGCCCCAGTTGTAGGCCGCCAGCGCCAGCTGCCAATCGCCGAACATGCCGTGCAGGGAGTTGAGGTAGTCCAGTGCCGCACGGGTGGACGCCAGCACCTCGCGCCGGTCATCGCGGAACATGTTTTGGCGCAGCGCAAAGTCACGCCCGGTGGCCGGCACAAACTGCCACATGCCGGATGCTTTGGCGGTGGACATGGCCTGCGGATTGAAGGCGCTCTCGATGAAGGGCAGCAGGGCCAGCTCGGTGGGCATGCCACGCGTGTTGAGCTCTTCGATGATGTGGAACAGGTAGCGGCCACCACGCTCGGTCATGCGCTGCACGTAGTCGGGCTTGCCGGCGTACCACTGCTCCCACTTGCGCACCAGCGCGTTGTCCAACTCGGGCATGGCCGTGCCCTGGCGCACACGTGCCCACAGGTCGGTCTGGGCGGCGGCTGCGTCCAGGTCCAACTGCTCGGTGGGGTGCAGCGGGTCCACCGCGATGGCCGGGGTGTCGCGCTCGGCCAGCAGCGGGCCAACGCCGGCCAGCAGCAGCGGGCTGCGTGGCGGCGCACTGGGCAGGGCATTGGCCTGGCCAGTGGCGGGCAAGATCATGGCGCTGCTGCTGGGGCTGGGGCTGACCAGGCTTGGCGCAGCGCCTGTCGTGGTGGGTGGGGTGGCGCAACCCGCCAGGGCCAGGGCCAGGGCCGCAGCAGGCAGCAAGCGGAGGGGCAGCAAAAAAGGCGGCAGGGCAGTGGTCATCTGAAGGTGTTCTTCCATTCGCGCAAAGCGCCCAGCACGGCAGGGCCGCTGTGATCCGCAGCACCATGTTGGGTGGCGCTTTGCAGCACGGCAGCGGCAGCGCAGCGCATGAAGGGGTTGATCGCGAGCTCACGCGCGATGGTGGACGGCAAGGTGGCCAGGCCCTGCGCCCGCAAGGCACGGCTGCTGGTGATGCAGGCGGCGATGTCGGCATTGGCAGGCTCAACCGCAGCCGCAAAGCGCAGGTTGGATTCGGTGTACTCATGCGCACAGCAGACCCGGGTGGCGCCCGGCAGGCCGGCCAGGTCTTGCAGCGATTGGTGCATCTGCTGCGCTGTGCCATCAAACAAACGGCCGCAACCGGCCGAGAACAGCGTGTCGCCGCAGAACAGCAGCGGGCTGGTGTCATCGCCCGCAGCCCCCGGCACGCTGGCCGCAAAGTAGGCAATGTGGCCGGCGGTGTGGCCGGGCACATTGATCACCTCAAATTGCAGGCCCAGGAGCTGCACCTGGTCACCGCCGACCAGCGGGGTGTAGGGCGTGGGGATTTTTTCATGCGCCGGGCCATACACCGAACCTTGCAAACGTGACCGCAGCGCGGCCAGCCCGTCCACATGATCGGCATGGTGGTGCGTCACTAGAATGCCCGCCAGCGCCAGCCCGAGGGCATCCAGCGCTGCCTGCACCGGTGCTGCATCACCCGGGTCTACCACGATGGCTTGCTCGCCGTCATGCAGCAGCCAGATGTAGTTGTCAGTGAAGGCGGGTAGGGCGACGAGTTTCATGATGCAGAGTCCTCCGATTATAGAGTTGGCCCATTGGCTGCAGAGCCCGCCCGGCCGCACCCTGCTGGCCTGGGAACAAGCCGAACTGGACCGCACCGTGACGGACATGTTTGGTTTTCACGCGCTGCAATTGGGCCTGCCTGAGTTGGCGTCGCTACGCGCCAACCGCATGCCGCACCGTTGGGTGGCCAGTGACTCACTGCGTGAGCCACAAGCCGTGCCGCTGCCGCCGACGGACGACGCACTGAGCACGCTGCAGCCCATGCCCAGCGGCCATGCACTGCATTGTGACTTTGATGCGCTGCCATTCCCCAACCAGAGCCTGGACCTGGTGGTATTGCCACACACGCTGGAACTGGCCCGCGACCCACACGACACCTTGCGTGAGGTGGAGCGGGTGCTGCGCCCCGAGGGCCGGGTGGTGATCAATGGCTTCAACCCGGCCAGCCTGTGGGGGCTGCGCCAACGCGCCGGCCATTGGCGCCAGCGCCTGGGTGGCAGCGGGCCGCTTTACCTGCCCAGCGGTGGTGATTTCATCAGCTACGGCCGGGTGCGTGACTGGCTGCGCCTGCTGGGCTTTGAGGTGGAGCGTGGCCGCTTTGGCCTGTGGGGTTTGCCGCTGCGGTCCGAGCGCGGGCTGGCGGGCATGGCCTGGCTGGAAGCGGCCGGTGCCCATGCCTGGCCGGCGTTAGGCGCGGTGTATTCGGTGGAGGCCGTCAAGCGTGTACGTGGCATGCGGCTGGTGGGCCTGGCGCGGCGCAGCAAGCTGGTGCGCCAGGCCGCGCCCGCCGTGGTGGCCAACGCGTTGGTGCATGCTGTGGCCCACGCGCCGCTGGCCCCGCAGGTGGCCAGGCCAGCGCCCCTGCCCCTGATGACTGATGTGACGGAGACTGACCTGCATGACTGAATCCACCGCAACCCCATCCCGCGCTGCCAGCCCGACTGGCGCAGCCGAGACGGTGGTGATCTACACCGACGGCGCCTGCAAAGGCAACCCGGGCCCGGGCGGCTGGGGTGCCTGGCTGCGTTGGGGTGGGCATGAAAAAGAGTTGTTTGGTGGTGACCCCAGCACCACCAACAACCGCATGGAGCTGACGGCGGTGATTGAATCGCTGGCCTTGCTGAAACGCCGCACGCCGGTGGCCATCTACACCGACAGCGCCTACGTCAAGGACGGCATCACCACCTGGATCCACGGCTGGAAAAAGCGCGGCTGGCGCACTGCCGGCAATGCGCCGGTCAAGAACATCGAGCTATGGCAGCGGCTGGACGCGCTGGCCAACAAGGGCGTGTCGTCGATCAGCAGAGGCCGCTGATCAGACCTGGGCGTTGACTACACCAACCCTTCAAACGGGATCACATCCACCAGTTCACCGGCCGCCACGTCACCTTGCGCGTGGTGCAGCACCACCATGCCGTTGGCCCGGCTCATGCTGCGCAGGATGCCTGAGCCTTGCGCGCCGGTGATGCGCACCTGCCAGCGGCCGTCAGCCATGGCTGTGACGATGCCGCGCTGGTATTCGGTGCGGCCGGGCTTCTTGCGCAGTGCGTCGGTGCTGACGGCGCGCAGCAGCGGCATGGGTTGCGGGGTGGCACCGCCCATGGCCAGCAGCGCATCACGCACAAACGCGTAGAAGGTGACCATCACCGCCACCGGGTTGCCGGGCAGGCCAAACAGCATGGCCTGGTGGCTGTCATTTCCAGATTGGCCGTCGAGACTGCCAATACGGCCAATACGGCCAATCGCCATCGGCCGCCCCGGCCGCATCGCGATCTTCCAGAACAGCACGTCGCCCAGTTCTTTCATCACCTGTTTGGTGTGGTCGGCCTCACCCACGCTGACACCACCCGAGGTGATCACCGCGTCGGCACTGGCGGCGGCCTGGGTGAAGGCGGCGCGCAGTGCGTCGGGCTGGTCGGGCACCACGCCCAGGTCCAGCAGGTCCACGCCCAGCCGGGTCAACCTGCCCCACAAGGTGTAGCGGTTGCTGTCGTAAACACAGCCCGTGTCCAGCGGCTGGCCGATCGAGCGCAACTCATCGCCGGTGGAGAAAAACGCCACCCGCAGGCGACGAAACACCGGCAACTCGGCCTGGCCCAGTGAGGCCAGCAGGCCCAGATCGGCCGGGCTGAGGATGCGGCCTGCCGCCAGCGCCACCTCGCCGCAGGCCAGGTCTTCGCCGGCCAGGCGGCGGTTGTCACCGGCCCGCACTGTGCCAGCCGGGATGTGGATGCGGCCATCGGCATCCGTGCGGGTGAACTCTTGCGGCACCACCGTGTCCAGCCCGGCCGGCATCACCGCGCCGGTCATGATGCGCACACATTGGCCAGCGGCCACCGCGCCGCTGAATTGCGCGCCTGCAAACGCGCTGCCGGCAAGCGCCAGCGTGCTGTCGGCCTGGCCACCACCTGCCAGATCGGCTGCGCGCAGCGCGTAACCATCCATCGCTGAGTTGTCGTGCGCGGGCACGTTGATGGCCGACACCACATCACGCGCCAGCACCCGGCCCAGTGCGCTGCGCAGGGCCAAGCTTTCCACCACCTGAACCTTGGGCACCAGGCGGTTGATGAACTCACGCGCCTGCGCCACCGGCAGGGCGTTGGGGTCGTAGCCGGCAACGCAGGAGGCGATGTCTTGCAGGCTTTGCATCGGGTTGTGGGCCATCCTGTCAGCCGCCGATGTAGTGCATCTCAACCCGCCGCTCTAGCCCGCCGGGCGCCGTCATCTGGCCCGTACGCAGCTCGGAATAACGGTCATCCCGCGCGCCCCACACCGCTGCCAGCGCGCTGGTGATGTCGGCATCACTGGCGCCACCACGCAGCAGGCTGCGCAAGTCATGGCCACGGCTGGCAAACAAGCACAAAAACAGCTTGCCTTCGGTGGACAGGCGGGCCCGGTTGCAGTCGTGGCAAAAGGCCTGGGTGACGCTGGAGATCAGGCCGATCTCGCCGCGCCCATCGGCATGGCCCCAGCGTTGCGCGGTTTCACCCGTCACCGTGGCAGCCAGCGGGCGCAGATCAAACTCGGTCTGCAAGAGCTTGAGCACCTCGGCCGACGGCAGCACCTCGTCCATGCGCCAGCCGTTGCTGGCGCCGACATCCATGAATTCGATGAAACGCAGCACCACGCTGCCATTGAACTGATCGCGGAAGTAACGCGCCATCGGCAGGATTTCTTGGGTATTGGTGCCGCGCTTGACCACCATGTTGACCTTGATCGGCCCCAGCCCGGCGGCGTGCGCGGCGGCAATGCCGGCCAGCACATCGGCCACCGGGAAGTCCACATCGTTCATCTGCCGGAACACCGCGTCATCCAGCCCGTCCAGGCTGACGGTGATGCGTTGCAGGCCAGCGGCCTTCAACGCAACGGCCTTGCGCGCCAGCACCGAGCCGTTGGTGGTCAGCGTGATGTCCAGCGCGTCGCCATCCGGCGTGCGCAACGTGGCCAGTTGGCTGATCAGCGTGTCCAGGCCTTTGCGCAGCAGCGGCTCACCACCGGTGAGGCGCAGCTTCTGCACCCCGTGGGCGACAAACAGGCGCGCCAGCCGGGTGATCTCCTCGAAGCTGAGCAGGCTGGTCTGCGGCAGGAACACATAGTCCCGGTCGAACACCTCTTTGGGCATGCAGTAGCTGCAGCGGAAGTTGCAGCGGTCTGTCACCGAGATGCGCAGGTCGCGCAGCGGCCGGCCCAGGCCGTCGGCCAACAAGCCGGTGGCGGGGATGGCCTGCGCGGGAATGGCCGGCACGGCTGCGGCGTAGCGCAGATCGGCCAGTGGAATGACGGTTTCGCCCATGGCAACCATTGTGCCGTGTGGCGCGCATCGCAAGCCGCGCAGCGGCCTGGGCCAGGCCGTGTCAGGCGCTGCTCAGCGCGTGGTGGGCAGCTGCGGCGTGGCCGCGCTCAGGTCAGCCCTGCGCGCACCGGTGAAGCGGCGCGCCCAGTACGACTCACGCATGTCCTCGATGCGCACCGTGGCGCCGCTGCGGGGCGAGTGGATGAACTTGTCGTCCCCCACGTAAATGCCCACATGCGAGAAGGTGCGCTTCATGGTGTTGAAAAACACCAGGTCACCGGGTTTCAGCTCTTGCCGGTTGATGTTGAGCAGCCCTGCCGCACTGGCCTGTTCATCGGCGCGGCGCGGCAGCACCAGGCCCAGGCTGTTCTCAAAAATATGGCGGGTGAAGCCGCTGCAGTCAAAACCGGTTTCTTCGGTATTGCCGCCACGCTTGTAGGGCACACCCAGGAAGTTCATGGCCTGCATGACCAGATCAGACGCGGTGTCACGCACCGAGTTGCGCACTGATTCGGCCGCCGTGCCCAGCGGGCGCAGCAGGCCACGCTCACCCAGCAGGGTCATGATCGGGTCGGTCAGGGCGCTGGTGCTGCTGGTGGCTGCCAGCGCCGCAGCCGGGGCATCCGGTGCCGCTACCGCCGCCACGGCCAGCGCGCACAGCGCTGCGGCGATCAGGTGTTTTTGGAAGCGCAGGCGGTCTGTCATCGGCGGCGAGGATACCACCCACCTGCAAGGGCTTTGTTGCGGCAAAACCCGGTGCGCCCGGCCTGTATTGCCACTGGCCGGGCGCTGCCGGCCGGCCCTGCCAAGTCAGTGTCTTGTCAGTGCAAGGCCTTGCAATCTGCCGGCCTTGACATGTGCCAACAGGCGCACCGGCCCCAGGAGACAGGCATGACCCGTTACAGCGATTTCCACCAGCGCTCGATCGTCGAGCGTGATGCCTTCTGGCGTGAGCAGGCGGATTTGATCGATTGGCAAACCCCGTTCAGCCAGGTCTGTGACGACAGCAAGCCGCCGTTTGTGCGCTGGTTTGTCGGCGGCCGCACCAACCTGTGCCACAACGCGGTAGACCGCCACCTGGCCACCCGGCCCGACCAGCCGGCGCTGATCTGGGCCTCCACCGAGGTGGATCAAGAGCTCATCTACAGCTTCAGGCAGTTGCATGCCGAGGTGCAGCGCATGGCCGCCGTGCTGCTGGCGCTGGGTGTCATGCAGGGTGACCGGGTGCTGATCTACATGCCGATGACGGCCGAAGCCGCGTTTGCGATGCTGGCCTGCGCCCGCATCGGTGCCATCCACTCGGTGGTATTTGGCGGTTTTGCCAGCCACAGCCTGGCCACCCGCATCGATGACGCCCAGCCCACCGTCATCGTCAGCACGGATGCCGGCAGCCGCAGTGGCAAGGTGGTGGCCTACAAACCGCTGCTGGACGAGGCGATTCAACTGGCCACGCACAAACCCGCCAAAGTGTTGATGGTGGACCGGGGTTTGAGCCCCTTCAACCGGGTGGCTGGCCGGGACGCCGACTACGCCGCGCTGCGCCAGCAACACATGGACACGCAGGTGCCCTGCGTCTGGCTGGAATCGAATGAGGCCAGCTACACCCTCTATACCAGCGGCACCACCGGCAAGCCCAAGGGTGTGCAGCGCGATGTGGGCGGTTATGCGGTGGCGCTGGCCGCGTCGATGCAGCACATCTACATGGGCAAGGCGGGTGAAACCTATTTTTCCACCAGCGACATCGGCTGGGTGGTGGGTCACAGCTACATCGTTTACGGCCCGCTGATTGCCGGCATGGCCACCATCATGTATGAGGGCCTGCCCACCCGGCCCGACGCTGGCATCTGGTGGCAGCTGGTGGAAAAGCACAAGGTCAGCGTGATGTTCAGCGCGCCCACCGCAGCGCGGGTGCTGAAAAAACAAGACCCGGCGTATCTGACCCGCTACGACCTGTCCAGCTTGAAGGCGCTGTTCCTCGCTGGTGAACCGCTGGATGAACCCACCGCCACCTGGATGGCCGGCGCCATCCACAAGCCCATCATCGACAACTACTGGCAGACCGAAACCGGCTGGCCCATTCTGGCCATCTGCAACGGCGTGGAGGCCGCGCCCACCAAGTTCGGCTCGCCCGGCAAGGCGGTGTACGGCTTTGATGTCAGGTTGATCGACGAAGCCACCGGCCAGGAGATCACCGAGCCCGGCAAAAAGGGCGTGATTGCGGTGGCTGGCCCACTGCCACCCGGCTGCCTGCAAACCATCTGGCAAGACGACGCGCGCTACGTCAAGACCTACTGGTCAGACATCAAGGAGGACAGCAATGCCAGCACCCCCGGCCGCGCGATGTACAACACCTTCGACTGGGGTGTGAAGGACGCCGACGGCTACTTCTACATCCTGGGCCGCACCGATGACGTGATCAACGTGGCCGGCCACCGGCTGGGCACACGCGAGATTGAAGAAAGCATCTCCAGCCACCCCAACGTGGCCGAGGTGGCGGTGGTGGGCGTGGCCGACGCGCTCAAAGGCCAGGTGGCGATGGCGTTTGCGGTGATCAAGGACACGTCGGGCGCCAGCAGCCCGGCCGAGTTGCTGGCGCTGGAGGGCGAAATCATGAAACTGGTGGACGGCCAGCTGGGTGCGGTTGCGCGGCCGGCGCGGGTGCGCTTTGTCACCGTGCTGCCCAAGACCCGCTCGGGCAAGCTGCTGCGCCGCGCCATCCAGGCGGTGTGCGAGGCGCGTGACCCGGGGGCCCTGACCACCATCGAAGACCCGACCGCGCTGCAGCAGATCAAGCACCTGGTCGGCGGCTGAGCGGGCCGACCCGGCCCAGCCCAGCCCAGCCGGGCGGGCGGGCAGAGAGGAGGGCCGGCAATGCCGGGCAGGCAGAGCCGGGCAGAATCGGCGCCGCCGTTCACAAGGCGGCGCAACCCACTTCAGCCCACCATGCCCAAGACTCCCCGCAAGACCAGCCTCGCCCATCCACGCGCCGCTGTGCTGGCCCTGGCCGCTGCCTGCTGCTGCCTGCCGTCCTTTGCTGCCGCGCCGCGTGCGCCCGGCCCCGATTTCCCGCAGTTTGCGTCCGACAAGGCGCTGACCCAGGCTTGTGACAGCGGCTTGGGCCACGCCACGGCCCAGTTGCGCCAACTGGAAAAACGCCGCGCCGACGGCCGCTGGCTGGCCGCCTACGACGCCTACAGCGCCAGACTGGAGGACTGGTCCAGTCCCCTGCTGTTCTTGTCCGCGGTGCACCCTGACAAGGCGATGCGCGACGCATCCGAGGCCTGTGAGCTGCGCTGGAATGACTTCAACTCCACCCTGGGCCAGAACGAAAAGCTCAACCGTGCAGCCCGCGCCACCCGGCCGGCCGGCGCTGCCGACAAACTGCTGCGCCAAACCCTGCTGGACAGCTTTGATGATGCCGGTGTCAGCCTGCCGCCGGCACAGCGCGCCCAGGCCAAACAACGCAACGACAAGATCGGTGAGTTGGGCCAACTGTTTGACCGCAACATCCGCGACGCCAAGGTGCAGGTGGCCTTGACCGAGGCAGAGTTGGCCGGTGTGCCGCCAGCGGTGTGGGCGGACGCCAAGCGCGATGCTGATGGCAAGTTGCTGCTGGGCCTGGCCTACCCGGTCTACGGCCCGGTGCTGCAACTGGCCGACAGCGCCAGCACCCGTGAGCGCATGTGGCGCGCCAAGACCAACGAGGGCGGGGACGCCAACCTGCAGTTGCTGGCCGAGATCACACGCCAGCGCAAGGCCTACGCCAGCCTGTTTGGCGCCGCCAGTTGGGATGCGTTTGTGCTGCGCCGGCGCATGGCACAAACCCCTGAGCGCGCCATCGCGTTTCTCGACGAGGTGAAGGCCGCGGTGCAAGCGCGTGAGCGCAGTGAGCTGGACGAGCTGCGCCAGCTCAAGGCCAAGCACCTGGGCCAGGCGTATGACGGCATCAAGATAGACCGCTGGGACACCAGCTACTACAGCGAGCGGCTGCGGCGTGAGCGCTTTGCGGTGGACGATGAAGCCTTCCGCGCCTACTTTCCGGCCCAGCAAAGCCTGGAATTTGCGCTGCGCCTGATCGAGCGGCTGATGGGTGTGCGCTACATGCGCATCCCCGGTGCGCCGGCCTGGCACCCCGAGGTGCAGACCTACGCCGTGTCCGATGCCGCCACTGGCAAGCCGTTGGCCACCTTGTGGGTCGATTTGTACCCGCGTGAGGGCAAATACAACCACGCAGCGGTGTGGGGGTTGAGGTCGTCGTCACCGGCGCTGCAACGGCCCTCACAAGCCGCGCTGGTGGTCAACTTCGACCGCAAAGGCCTGACCCTGGGTGAGCTGGAAACCCTGCTGCATGAGCTGGGCCATGCCGTGCACAACAACCTGTCGGCCACCCAGCGCACGCTGCAGGCCGGCACCAGCGTCAAGCGCGATTTTGTCGAGGCGCCATCGCAAATGCTGCAGGACTGGGTGTTTGACAAACCCACACTCAAGCTGTTTGCCGAGGTCTGCCCCGCCTGCACCCCAGTGCCGGATGCGCTGGTGGACAAGGCGCTGGCCGCAAAGCACTGGGGCAAGGGCATCCAGCAATCGCGCCAGCATCTGTATGCCAGCTATGACCTGGCGCTGTACGGCCCTGAGCCGCGTGACCCGATGGCCTTGTGGGCGCAGATGGAAGGCGCCACGCCGTTGGGTTATGTGGCGGGCACCAAGTTCCCGGCCGGTTTCTCGCACATCGCCACCAATTACAGCGCCGGTTATTACGGCTATTTGTGGAGCGAGGTGGTGGCGCTGGATGTGCGCACCGCCTTTGCCGCCGACCGCTTGTCAGCCAGCGTGGGCCGGCGCTACCGCGACCTGGTGCTGGCGCCAGGCAGCTCAAAACCGCCGCAAGTGCTGGTGCGTGATTTCCTCGGGCGTGACTTCAACGCCAAGGCGTTTTTTGACGACCTGAAGCGCTGAGCCCTACAACACCTCGGACGCAAAGTCCGCCAGGCGTGAGCGCTCGCCCCGCGCCAGCATCACATGGCCCGAATGTGGCCAGCCCTTGAAGCGGTCTACTGCGTAAGTCAGGCCGGATGAGCCTTCGGTGAGATAAGGCGTGTCGATCTGCGCCAGGTTGCCCAGGCAGACTATTTTTGTGCCCGGGCCTGCCCGGGTGATCAGCGTTTTCACCTGCTTGGGCGTCAGGTTTTGCGCCTCATCGATCAGCACAAACTTGTTCAAGAATGTGCGGCCACGCATGAAGTTCAGGCTCTTGATCTTGATCTTGCTGCGCACCAGATCCTGGGTGGCAGCACGGCCCCATTCACCTGCACTGCCGTCCCCCTTGGCCAGCACCTCCAGGTTGTCGTCCAGCGCACCCATCCACGGGCCCATTTTTTCTTCCTCGGTGCCGGGCAAAAAGCCGATGTCCTCGCCCACCGGCACCGTCACCCGCGTGACGATGATCTCGGTGTAGCGCCGGTCGTCCAGCACTTGGGAGAGGCCTGCAGCCAGCGTCATCAGCGTCTTGCCGGTGCCGGCCGTGCCGGTGAGGGACACAAAGTCGCACTCCGGGTCCATCAGCAGGTTCAGCGCAAAGTTCTGCTCGCGGTTGCGGGCGGTCACACCCCACACCGCATTTTTGGCGTGGGCAAAGTCTTTCAGCGTTTTCAACACCGCGGTCTTGCCGGTGATCTCGGTCACGCGGGCGTACAGCGGCGCAGCACCCGGTTGCTCAAGATAGACAAACTGGTTGACCATCAGCAGCGGCACCATGGGCCCGGCAATGCGGTAGAAGGTGATGCCGGCCTGCTGCCAGCTTTCCATCGTCTTGCCGTGCTGCTCCCAAAAATCCTGCGGCAACTGCAGCACGCCGGTGTAGAGCAGGTCACCGTCTTCCAGCACCTTGTCGTTGAAGTAGTCCTCGGCCGCCAAGCCCAGCGCCCGCGCCTTGACGCGCATGTTGATGTCCTTAGACACCAACACCACCTCGCGCCCGGCGCTGATGCCGGTTGTTGCCTCGCGCAGGCTCTTGACCACGCCCAGGATCTGGTTGTCGGCCTTGCCCTGCGGCAGTCCGGCCGGCAGTTGCACATCCATCAACATGGTCTGGAAGAACAGCTTGCCGCCGGCATCTTTGTGGCCGGTCTTGGCCAGCACCAGGCCTTCCTTGATGTCCTGCGCCACATCGTCTTTGGGCGATGAGGCCAGCGCGTCCAGCTCACGGCTGACCTGGCGGGCGTTGCGCGCCACCTCGCTCATGCCCTTTTTGTGGCCGTCCAGTTCTTCCAGCGTGATCATCGGCAAGAAGACGTCGTGCTCTTCAAACCGGAACAAGCTCATCGGGTCGTGCATCAGCACGTTGGTGTCCAGCACAAACAGCTTGGCCGGGCCAGTGCCACGCGGTGAGCGCACACGTGATTTGGGCACAGCCGCCACCGGCGCATTGGCCAACGTGGGCTTTTTGGTGGGCATGCCACCGGTGGCGGGCTGGCGCGCCACCAACGGGGCGGCGGCCACTGCCGGGGTTGCGGCTTTGCCGCTGGTGCGGGCCACTTGCTTGGGCGCGGCCACGGGTGCGCCGCCGTCGTCCAGGCCAGGGCCGGTGCCTGCACTGGGTTCAGTGCGGGCCTTTTGGCCTGAGCGGGCGGCGCGCGGTGCGGCCTGCACTTCAAAATCGGCTTGCGACAGGATGGCGGCTTTGCTGGTGGGCGGCTTGGGCAGTGGCATGGGCTGGGCAGGGGCTGTCGGTTGAGGGCTGGGGCAAGATCTGGTGGCGCAAAAAGCAAAAAAGCCGCACAGGCAGCTATACGGCTTTCAGGTGGTGCGCGCTGGGCAACTCACGGGCATGGGCAGATTATGCATAGCCACGCTTGCAGCGGCATGACGGCCGTGTGACGGGTTGCGCAGGGCTGCGGCGGCTGGCCCGCGGGCCGTCAACCGGCCAAGGCCCCGTCAGGCGGTTTGCTTCAAGGCCTTGACGGCCCCCAGCACTTCTTCCACATGGCCGGCCACCTTGATGCCACGCCATTCAGCACGCAGCACACCACCGGCGTCGATCAGGAAGGTGCTGCGCTCGATGCCTTTGACCTTTTTGCCGTACATGATCTTGTTCTTGACCACGCCAAACATGTGGCAAAGCTTTTCTTCGGTATCGGCGATCAGCTGGTAGGGCAGTTCAAGGTTTTGGCGGAACTTCTCGTGCGACGCCATGTTGTCGCGCGAGACACCAAACACCGCCGCACCGGCCGCCAGAAACTCAGCGTGCATGTCGCGAAACTGCATGGCCTCGGTGGTGCAACCTGGGGTGTGGTCCTTGGGGTAGAAGTACAGCACCACCGCCTGGCCATGAAAGGCCGCTGGTGTGAACTTCACACCGCTGGTGGCGAGGGCTTCAAACTCGGGCAAGGCTTTATTGAGGACGGGCGTCATGAGCGGGCCGTTTTTGCGGACGTTGGGCGGACGTTGGGCAGACGTTGGGCGTGCTTTTGCGTTGCGTGTGCAGGGTTTCCGGTATGCTTTTGACGGCATTCCGGATTGCACGCCCCAGGCGCTGGAAACCTGGTTGGTGCGCCCCGCAGGCGCAACCCCGGATTATAAAGTTACCGCGCAGATCCGCCGGGCAGCACCGGCCCACGGGTTCCCTGAGCCGGGTGACTTGGCGGGTGATGTGGCCAATGGATGCCAAAAGGTCATGGCACAAAGTCAGGCCGCCGGTACGCCCGGCGCCAGCAGCAAGGCAGCCACCGCAGACCGGCCCTCGCTGACCAGCACGTTGTAGGTGCGGCAGGCGGCGGCGGTGTCCATGGTCTCCACGCCGATGCGGCGTTCAATCAATGCACGCATCAGCGCCGGTGCCACAAAACGGTGGCGCGGCCCGCAGCCAAAAATCACCAATTCGGGCTGCAAGGCCAGCAGGGCGTCAAAGTGGGCCTGGCGCAAATCCTCGGCGCGGGCCGGCGCCCAGGGCAGCACCACGCCTTGCCAAGGCACCAGCAGGCTGTGGCCGTAACGGGTATTGCCGGTGGCATTGCCCACCCACAACGCATCCGCGTCCTGGCGGATGATGACGTTGGTGCCGGCCAGTTGATCGGGTTGGAACTTCACGGTGGGTTGGGCCGAAGCAAGCGGCGCAGATGGGCTGGTGGAGCGCGTGGCCTGCGGCACGGATGGGTGCCTGGTCAGCGTCTAAAATTATAGGTTTGCGGTGTGCAAGCCAGCGCCCGGCCCGGGCCGCCATGCCATGCCTTGCCGCCGCACGCCGTAACCCGCGTGCACAACAGCGTCTCTGGAGCCCTCTGTGATGAAGCCTGTCCTCAAGTCCGCCAAGCTGGCCAGCGTCTGCTACGACATCCGCGGGCCCGTGCTGGACAAGGCCCGCCAGATGGAGGACGAGGGCCACAAGATCATCAAGTTGAACATCGGCAACATCGCCGCGTTTGGCATTGAGCCGCCGGACGAGATCGTGCAGGACATGATCCGCAACCTGCCGCATGCGGCCGGCTACACCGACAGCAAAGGGCTGTTTGCGCCGCGCAAGTCGGTGGTGCATTACAGCCAAGAGAAAAAGATTGCGGGCGTCATGGTGGATGACGTCTACCTGGGCAATGGCGCCAGTGAGCTGATCGCGATGAGCATGAACGCGCTGCTCAATACCGGTGACGAAATTTTGGTGCCGGCACCCGATTACCCGCTGTGGACGGCGTCTGTTGCGCTGTCCGGCGGCACGCCGGTGCACTACCTGTGCGATGAGCAAGCCGACTGGACCCCTGACCTGGCCGACCTGCGCAGCAAAATCACGCCCAACACCAACGGCATCGTGGTGATCAACCCCAACAACCCGACCGGCGCGCTGTACCCCGACGCGGTGTTGAAAGAGATCGTCGAGATTGCCCGCCAGCACCAGCTGATCATTTTTGCCGACGAGATTTACGACAAAACGCTGTACGACGGCCACACCCACACCAGCATCGCGTCGTTGGCCGATGACGTGCTGTTTGTCACCTTCAACGGCCTGAGCAAAAACTACCGCAGTTGCGGCTACCGCGCCGGCTGGATGATCGTCTCGGGTGACAAGCGCCATGCGAGGGACTACATCGAAGGCCTGAACATGCTGTCGTCGATGCGGCTGTGTGCCAACACGCCTGGCCAACTGGCCATCCAGACGGCGCTGGGCGGCTACCAGAGCATCAACGACCTGGTGGCACCCAGTGGCAGGCTGGGCCGCCAGCGTGACTTGGCCTACACGCTGTTGAACCAGATCCCGGGGGTCAGCGTGGTCAAGCCCAAGGCCGCGCTGTACATGTTCCCCAAGCTTGACCCCAAGCTGTACCCCATCACCGACGACCAGCAATTTGCCTATGAGCTGCTGGCCGACGAAAAGGTGCTGATCGTGCAGGGCACCGGCTTCAACTGGATCGCACCCGACCATTTCCGGCTGGTGTTTTTGCCCAACTCCGATGACCTGGCCGAGGCCATCGGCCGCATTGACCGTTTCCTGTCGCACTACCGCCGGCGCCACAGCCTTTGATCCCCGCCTTGACAACCCAAGAGATCTGCATGAAACCCATCCAAGTCGGCCTGCTCGGCATCGGCACTGTTGGCACCGGCACCTTCCAGGTGCTGACCCGCAACCATGACGAGATCGTGCGCCGCGCCGGCCGTGGCATTGCCATCACCATGGTGGCTGACCTGGACACCGCACGCGCCCGGGCCATCGTGGGCCCGGATGTGCAGGTGGTGGCCGATGGCCGGCAGATCATTGCCAACCCCGCTATCGACATCGTCATCGAACTGATCGGCGGTTATGGCATTGCCAAGACCCTGGTGATGGAGGCCATTGCCGCCGGCAAGCATGTGGTCACCGCCAACAAGGCGCTGCTGGCGGTGCATGGCACCGAGATCTTTGCGGCGGCCAGTGCCAAGGGCGTGATGGTGGGGTTCGAAGCGGCAGTGGCCGGCGGCATCCCCATCATCAAGGCGCTGCGCGAGGGCCTGACTGCCAACCGCATCACCTGGATCGCCGGCATCATCAACGGCACCACCAATTTCATCCTCAGCGAGATGCGCGACAAGGGCCTGGATTTTGCTGTGGTGCTGCAAGAAGCGCAGCGCCTGGGCTATGCCGAGGCCGACCCCACGTTTGACATCGAAGGCGTGGACGCGGCCCACAAAGCCACCATCATGAGCGCCATCGCGTTCGGTACGCCGGTGCAGTTCGAGGCGGCGCACGTCGAGGGCATCAGCCAACTGCAGGCCGCCGACATTCGCCATGCCGAGAAGCTGGGCTACCGCATCAAGCTGCTGGGCATCACCAAGCGGCGGGATGACGCCGGCGGCATCGAGCTGCGTGTCCACCCCACGCTGGTGCCGGCCAAACGCCTGATCGCCAATGTGGAGGGTGCGATGAACGCGGTGGTGGTGCACGGCGATGCCGTGGGCAGCACGCTGTACTACGGCAAAGGCGCCGGCGCTGAGCCCACCGCCAGCGCGGTGGTGGCTGACCTGGTCGACATCGCCCGGCTGGCCACCGCCCAGGCCGGCCACCGCGTGCCCTACCTGGCCTTCCAGCCGGGGTCGCAGGCCAACACCCCGGTGCTGCCGGTGGCCCAGGTGATCACATCTTTTTACCTGCGCCTGCAGGTGGCCGACCAGACGGGGG
>JANPOW010000108.1:0-5940 GCA_031428185.1 Betaproteobacteria bacterium
GCTGGCGCAGCGGCCTCGCCCGCGCCCGCGCCCACTGCCGACGCGCCACCTGCCGGCACCAGCGCCACACCCGTGCTGCCGCCGGCGCCGCCCAGCGCCACCACGTTGCCGCTGGACTGGGCATTGCTCCAGCCCTGGCCACGCCAGAAGTAGATCTGCCAGCCGGTCACCCCGTCGATCAGCTTGAGCTGGCCGGGCTCCGGCCCCTGCAATTGCTGGCTGGCCAGCCAGGCCTGCTGCAACGCACCCACCCGGGTGGTGGGGGCGCTGGTCCAGCGCCGCCAGATGCCCTCACGCAGTGACCAGACCACCACCTGCACCCCGGCATCGCTGCGCCGCACGATGCGCA
Source organism: Betaproteobacteria bacterium (assembly GCA_031428185.1). Lineage (GTDB taxonomy): Bacteria > Pseudomonadota > Gammaproteobacteria > Burkholderiales > Burkholderiaceae_C > Pseudaquabacterium. Next base: position 350 of record JANPOW010000108.1, read on the forward strand.
GCGATGCACCATCAAAGCTCAGGCCAGGCACCAGCGGGCTGTCGTAGACGGCGGCCAGGTCTTGCTCCAGCTGGCCCACCAGCGCCGACAGGCGCAGCGTGCGCTCACTGGCGGCCGAGCCGATGTCGCGCGCCCGCGCCATGCTGGCCACCCCCTGCCAGCCCATCGCCGCCATGATGGCCATGATCAGCAGCGCCACCAGCACCTCAATGAGGGTGAAGCCAGTGCGGCGCGGCATGGTCAGTACCGCCCCACCACGGTGGACAGGGTGAGCAGCACCAGGCCGTTGTCGTCCAGCACCACCGCATCGACCCGGCGGAAGTTGGGGTTGGGTGTGCCCTGGGTGCGCAGTTGGCCGTGGTAGTCGCGGCCCAGCTGGCTGCAGTTGAAATCGGCATCACCGGTGCCCGGGAACACCTTGCCCAGGCGCAGGCCGGTGAGGGCGTTGTCGGCACACCAGTGGGCAGCGGTGACGTTTTGCAGGCGCTGCGCGTTGTCGGTCAAGGCGCCAGCGGCCTTCATGCCGGCGCCCAGCGCTATGGCCGTGATGGTCAGCGCCACCAGCACCTCGACCAGGGTGAAACCGCTGCGGCGGGGGACGGGGTGGCTCACTGCGTGCTGGCTCACTGCGTGCTGGCGACGGGCGCCGCCGTGTCCACCGCAAACGGCGCCAGGCCGTCGGTCACCAGGGCCAGTTGGCGGCCCCCCAGGCTCAAGACGATGCGCTGCGCGCCGATCAGCGGCTCTGGCCCCAGGCGCAGGCTGCGGCCACCGGCGATCTGGGCCTGGATGTCGGCGTCCAGCCAGCGGTCAGCGTGCAGCAGGCCGGGCGGCAGGCCCACAAAGTGGAAGTTGGCGCCGTCACTGCCCTGGTTGGCGCCCGTGCTGGTCGCGCCTGACAGGCCGGGGTTGGCGCCGGCCAGCTCAAAGCGCACTGCCACGCCGCTGGCGCGGGCCTCGGCGCGGCCGGCTTCCAGCAAGGCGGCCAGGCGCTGGGCTTCACGGTCCAGCCGGCTGCTGGCGCCGTCCTGCAAAGCCAGGCCCACCAGGCCGGACGCAATGGCGATCACCAGCAGCACCACCAGCAATTCAACCAGCGTGAAACCAGCGCGGCGGCGGGCGCCGGCACCGGCAGCCCGTGCCGGCCAGGCGGACAGGCGCATGGCGGCCAGGCGCTTACTGCCAGGAGCCGATGTCGGCGTTTTTGCCGTCACCACCGGCCTGGCCATCGGCGCCCAGCGAGAACACATCCAGCTCACCCTTCACACCCGGGAAGATGTACTGGTAGGGCCGGCCCCAGGGGTCAGCCGGCAGCTTGTCCAGGTACGGCCGCCAGTTGGGCGGCACGGCGCCGCTGCCGGGTTTTTTGACCAGCGCGTCCAGCCCTTGCTCGGCGCTGGGGTAGCGCTGGTTGTCCAGCTTGTAGAGCTTGAGCGCCTGCATCAGGTTGTTGATGTCGGTCTTGGCGGCGGTGGCGCGGGCGTCGTCGGTGCGGTCCAGCACGTTGGGCACGATCAGCGCGGCCAGCACCCCGATGATGACCAGCACCACCATCAGCTCGATCAGCGTGAAGCCACGCGGCAGGCGGCCGGGGCTGCCGCTGTTGCGGCGCGCAGGGAAAAAGGGGATGCGCATGCGGGATGTGGGGTTGGGTGGGACGGACTGCACAGTGTGTTGCGCGGTTGTGCTGCGGTTGTGCTGCGGGTGTGCGGCGGGTGTGCGGCGGCCGTGCTGCGGGTGTTGCGCCGGTGTTTCACCGCTGTGGAATGCACAAGCCAGCCGGAAACCAAGCCACCACACGCCCTTGCGGCAGGCAACAGGCCATGATAATCGGCGCCATGAGCGCACGCTGGATGTCATTGGTGATCTGGGCCACGGTTGCCGCTGCGGCGGTGTTCTGGGGCTTGCGGCTGTTTGTGCGGCCGCAGGCCGTGCCGGCGCAGGCGCTGGTGGCCAGCCTGGGCGTGCCGGCGGGCGGGGATTTGTCGCGCCTGCTGGGTGCCCCCCCGGTGCAGCCGGTGGCCGCTGTGGCCGAGCTGCCGGCGGACAGCCGTTTCCGCCTGCTCGGCGTGGTGGCGCCACGCGCCGGCCAGGCCGGCAGCCAGCATGGCGGCCTGGCGCTGGTGTCGGTGGACGGCAAACCGGCCCGCGCGGTGGCGGTGGGGCGCGATCTGGAGCCTGGCCTGCGCTTGTTGATGGTGAGCCAGCGCCAGGCCGACTTTGGCACCAGCGCCGGTGCCGCCACCTTGAAGCTGAGCTTGCCACCACTGCTGGAGGCCGCACGTGGCCGGCCGGGTGAGGTGGGCGTTGTGCCGCAGCCCGGCTTGCCGGCGTTTGCACCGGGCCTGGGCCAGCGGCCGCCGGCAATGACGCCAAACGGCGGCATGGGTGGCGTGGCCCTGCCCGGCATGGCGCCCGGCGCCAACCTTCAGCGGCTGCCCGGGGCGGGGGTGGGCGCGGTATTGCCCGGGCCGCAGATGGCCGAGCCGCCGCAGCAAGAGCAGGCTGACGGCGGGGCGCAGCCGACACGCTGAGGCGTGTTGCCGGTTCTCCGGCCTGCCGGCTGCGCTGTGCAAGCCGGCACCGGGCCGGCCGGTCAGGTGGCCATGCCATCCGCCAGCAACACCTGCCCACCCTGGCGCAGCAACACCCCATCGGCCACCAGCCGGTCCACGGTTTCACCCGCCAGCGCCTGGGCCAGCAATGGGTCATGGCTGCACTGCAGGGCGCGGCCAAAGACCGGCGTGACCAGCATCCAGGCGATCAAATCGGCCTCTGCGCGTGCCCGGTGCTCCAGCATGTGGTAACTGACCAGTGCTCGGGCGGCATGCTGGCGGTGTTTGATCGGTGCGTTGGCAAAGGCGCGCAGGCGCTGGCGTGAGGCGTCCAGCGCGGCCGCAACGCCGGTGAAAGGCTGGCCGTGGCCGGGCAGCACCAGTTGCGGCTGCAGCCGTTCGATCAGGTCCAGCGCCTGGTGCGCGGCATCAAAGCCGGGCTGGTCTGACAGCTCAGGAAAGATGATCGCCAGGCGCTTCTCCCACAGCGCATCGCCGCTGATCAGGGTGCGGCTGGTGGGCTCGAACAGCAGCACCGCGTCGGGGTCATGGCCGGGTGCGGCATACACCTGCCAGGTGCGTGGCCCGAGTGTGATCTGGTCACCATCGTGCAAAAAGTGCTGGGCCGTGAAAGGCTCACACTGCTGGCCGGCATCGCGGTAGCTCAGCAAGGCCTCGTCCCAGGGCAGCACCCGGTGGCGGCTGCCGCCGGGCACGCTGATCTGCAGCCCGGGCCAGTGCCGCGCCAGGGTGGCGTTGCCGCCGCAATGGTCAGAGTGCAGATGGGTGTTGACCACCCGGGCCAGCGGCGCGCCTTGCAGCGCGTTGGCCACAAGCGCCACGGTTTGTGCAGCGTGGCTGAGGTAGCCGGTATCGACCACACAAGCGTCGACCACCCCAGCATCGACCACCCCAGTGCTGACCCCACCAGTGCTGACCACCCCGGCGCCGGCAGGCCCACCAGCGTGGCCGGCAAACACGATGTTGTTGGCTGACAACCAGCCGCGCACCAGCACTTGGGCGCCGATGCCGGCCAGGGTTTGCGGGATGTTGACGGGGCTGTTGATCGGGTTGGGCATGGGGTCAGGGGGCATCAGGGCAGAAGGCCGGCGCAGCGGCTGGTGGCGTCGGGGGCAAACAGCGCGTCGGCCAAGGCCTGCTCACGCTGGCCCACGGTGGCCAGAAAGGGATCGGCGCCGCGCATGCCACCAAAAGCGTCAAAGCCGGCCTCCAGAAAATCCTGCAGCGCGGACAGCCCGGCGGCTTGGGCCGGGCCACGCATCACCCGCAGGCTGGTGCGCAGCAAACGGCTGCGCGTGAAGCCGTCCAGCGCACGGCCGATGGCCACGGTGAGCGCAATCTGCTGGGCCCGATGCTCGGCCCTGCCGGTGGCTTGCCAGGCGTGGATGTAGGCCGCGGCGTCTGGCGGGCCGTCGCCAATGTGGCGGGCGGTGTGGTCGTCCAGCGACTCTGACAGCGCATGCAACTGGCCCAGCTGGCCCACCGTCACCACCACCGCATGCGGGAACAGCCGCACCAGCGCCGGCACCACCCGGCCAAACTGGGTGTCGCGCTCGCTGAACTCTTGCGGGCCGTACAGGTCATCGAGAAAAAACCGGGTGGCGGCGCGGTAGCGCGCTGTGGCCAGCAGGTCAGCGTAGGTGCGCTCAAAGCGCTGCGCCTGGTAGGCCTTGAGCAGGCGCACCCGCTGGCGCTGCGCCGGATCGGCCTGCTGCGCCGCGCGCAAGCTGGCCACCTGGGCCAGGTGGGTGCGGATCTGGTCGGCCAGGGGGCTGCTCATCACCACACCTTAACCCGGCGCGGGCGCCGCACCTGTCACCTGGCGGGCACTGCTGCAAGCCGCCAGCCCGACGCTACTGGCCGCCAAGCCAGCCAAGCCGCCAAGCCGTCAAGCCGCCAAGCGCCGCAGGCCGCCAGGCTGCGATGCGATGCGAGACTGCGACGATGTTGGCCCGCCTGCAAGCCCTGTTGGTCCTGACCGCCCTGTTGGCCGCGCTGGGCTGGTCTGCCTGGTGCTGGCAGCACGGCGTGGCGCCGGGCTGGTGGCTGGCCGGCCTGGGGTTGGCGCTGGCACCACACGCGCCGCTGCTGGCGCTGGAGTTTGGCCTGTTGGGCCTGCTGGGCCAGGACACCCAGGTGCCCCGCGCCAGCACCCGCCAACTGCTGCGGGCCTGGGCCGGCGAGGTGCTGAGCGGTTGGCGCGTTTTTGGCTGGCGCCAGCCGTTTGCCGCCCAGGCCGAGGCCGATGTGGCCGGCCAGCCTGGCCGCACCGGCGTGCTGCTGCTGCACGGGTATGTGTGCAACCGCGGCTTGTGGGCGCCCTGGCTGCAGCGTTTTCGGCAGTTGGGTGTGCCGTGCCAGGCCATCACGCTGGTGCCGGTGTTTGGCAGCATCGACGCCTGCGTGCCACAGGTGGACGCGGCGGTGCAGGCGCTGACCCGGCAGACCGGCCGGCCACCGCTGTTGGTGGCCCACAGCATGGGCGGGCTGGTGGCGCGGGCCTGGCTGGCGGGGCCGGGTGCCGGGCGGGTGGCGGGCGTGGTCAGCATTGGCACGCCGCACCACGGCACTTGGCTGGCACGCTTTGCGGGCAGCACCAACGCCCGCCAGATGCGCCAGCACAGCGCCTGGCTGCTGGCGCTGGCCGCACGCGAGCCGGCCGGCCATGCCGCGCGCTACACCTGTTTTTATGGCAATGCCGACAACATCGTGTTCCCGGCCAGCACCGCCACGCTGGCGGGGGCGGACAACCGCCATCTGCCCGGCGTGGCCCATGTGGACATGGTGTTTGAGCCCGCCGTGCTGGCGCTGGTGTTGCAGCGTGTGCAGGCCATTGACTGCGGGCTGGACAAGGCCTGATCGGCTGCTGCCGGCCGGCCGGTCGGTCCGACAGGCTCCTAGCCCAAGTTTGTCACTTGGCACTACAACTCCCAATTAAATCAACGAGTTAGGGACGTACTACGGCGTGTATGGCACTACTTTTGTGTAGCCTGACGTGTCGCCGAGGCGGCCGCT
>JANPOW010000109.1:0-5249 GCA_031428185.1 Betaproteobacteria bacterium
CGCTGCAGGTGCGCCGCAGATGACGGGCCGCCGAGGCCCAGCGCCGGCCAAGATGCGGCCCAAGCGCCAGCAAAACGCCGTCAATCCACCGCAAGCATGCCGTATCCTCGGCGTTTTCACTGACACCACACCAGCCACCGCTGGGCACTGCCATGAGCACGCTTGTTTTTGTCGACGGCCAAGAAGGCACCACCGGCTTGCGTATCCACGAGATGCTGGCCCGCCGCCCGGATGTGGAGGTGCTGCGCATCGCGCCCGACAAACGCAAGGACGCGGCTGAACGCGCCCGCCTGCTCAATGCCGCAGATGTGGCGTTTTTGTGCCTGCCGGACGCCGCCGCCCGCGAGGCCGCAGCCCTGGTCACCAACCCCAACACTTGCCTGATCGACGCCAGCACCGCCCACCGCACCGTGCCGGGCTGGGTATATGGCCTGCCCGAGCTGGCCCCCGGCCAGCGCGACAAGCTGCGCGCCTCCAAACGTATTGCCAACCCGGGCTGCCATGCCAGCGCCTTCATCCTGCTGCTGCGCCCGCTGGTGGACGCCGGGCTGGTGCCGGCCAGTGCGCTGCTGTCGGCCACGTCTATCACCGGTTATTCAGGTGGTGGCAAGGCCATGATTGCGCAGTATGAGGCGGGGGGTGATGCCAAATTGCAGGCGCCCCGGCCCTATGCGCTGAGTCTGGCGCACAAACACCTGCCCGAGATGGCGGCGCACACCGGGCTGGCGCAGGCGCCGGTGTTCATGCCGATGGTGGGCAACTTTTACAAGGGTTTGGCAGTGAGCGTGCCGCTGCACCTGGGCCAGTTGGCGCCTGGCACCGACGCTGCGGCACTGCAGCATGCATTGGCGGCGCACTACCAGGATGAGGCGTTTGTGCGGGTGAAACCGCTGCACGACCCTGCCACGCTGGAAGCCGGCTTTTTTGATGTGCAGGCCTGCAATGACAGCAACCGGTGTGAGCTGTTTGTCTTTGCCAACGGCGGCCAGGTGCTGCTGATGTCGCGCCTGGACAACCTGGGCAAAGGCGCCAGCGGTGCGGCGGTGCAGTCCATGAACCTGCACCTGGGTCTGGACGAAGGCTTGGGGCTGTAAGCCGCCCTGCCGGCGCCCGCCTGGGCGCTGTGTTGCGCTTGCGCCAAGGTCTGTGCGCTGCATGGGCCAGGCTCAGGCCACACCGGGGTCAGGCGTCCGGTAGTGGTAGCTGTAGCCGTCGGCAAAACCCAGCCGGTGGTAGATGGCCCGGGCGGCTGTGTTGTCGGCCTCCACCTGCAGATAGCCCACCCGCGCACCCGCCGCCTGCGCTTGCACCAGCAGCGCCACACACAGCTTGCGCGCCAGGCCCTGGCCGCGGGCGCCGGGGTGGGTGAATACGTCGTACAAGCCCACCAGGTCGGCCTCACAAGCGGTCTGGCCGCAGGCCAGCACTGCGCCATCATCCTGGCGGCGCAGCACCCAGCCTTGGTAGGGCACGGGCGACAAGGCCAGGCGTTGGGCCTGCGCGGTGCGCTGGCCGGCGGGTGAGGCACGCAGGGTGCCCACGGTGTCGGCAAAGTCGGCGGCAGCCAGACGCTCGAGTTGCAACCCGCTGGGCAGCGTGTCGGCCTGCAGGTCAGCCACGGTGGGCAGGCTGGGCGCCACCATCACCCGGGTGTCGTCCAGGCCACCGTAACCACGCGCGGCCAGCGCGGCGTCCAGGCCGTCGGGGCGGCTGAACGGGGTCAGGCGGATGACCATGGGCAGGCCCGCCTGCTGGAACACCTGCGCACACAGCGCCAAACGCTCGTCCAGCGGCAAACGGCCGTCAGCAACCGCCTGCACACAACGCGCGCGTTTGGCTTTGCCAGGGGAAAAACGCAGCAGCCAGCCGTCCACCCAGCGTTGCTGCGGCGGTGCGCTGGCGTTGATACCAGCGTCCTCAATGCGGGACAACAGCGACTCGGGCAGCGCAAGCGGGTTCATCGTGGCAGGCATGCAGGCACTCCGGTGGGCTGTGGCGGCGGCACTGGGCCGCAGATGGGGCAAGCCAGTGCGGGTGTTGCGCCACGCCGGGCAGTGCCGCAAGGGCGTCACTGCGCGGCGGGCAGTGTGGCGGGCAGTGCGGCAGGCAGTGTGGCCACCCGCTGCACCAACTCCCGCGCAAATTCAACGTAGGCCATGGCGCCTTTGGCGGCGGGGTCAAATACCACGCCCGGTTGGCCATAGCTGGGGGCCTCGGCCAGCCGCACATTGCGGGGGATGACCGTTGTGAACACCTTCTCGCCAAAGTGCTCCTTGAGTTGCTCACTGACCTGCTGCTGCAAGGTGATGCGTGGGTCAAACATCACCCGCAGCAGGCCGATGACCTGCAGATCACGGTTGAGGTTGGCATGCACCTGTTTGATGGTGTTGACCAGATCCGACAAACCCTCCAGCGCAAAGTATTCACATTGCATCGGCACGATGACACCGTGTGCACTGCACAGGCCGTTGAGGGTGAGCAGGCTGAGCGACGGTGGGCAATCGATCAGCACAAAGTCATAGTCGCCCGCAGCATCTTGCGCCACCGCCGCCAGCGCACGGCGCAGGCGCTCATGGCGGTGCGGCAGCGCCACCAGCTCGACCTCAGCGCCGGCCAGCTCGCGGTTGGCGCCCAGCACGTCATAACCACCGCTGGACGAGCGCTGACGGGCCTCGGCCACGCTGGCCGATTCCAACAGCACCTCATACACCGACAGCGGCATTTCGCGTTTATCGATGCCTGAGCCCATGGTGGCGTTGCCCTGCGGGTCAAGATCGACCACCAGCACACGCTGCTGCACCTTGGCCAGCCCGGCGGCCAGGTTGACGGTGGTGGTCGTCTTGCCGACGCCGCCCTTCTGGTTTGCGATGCAAAAGACTTTGGCCATGCGCCAAGTATCGCCGCAGGCAAATGGGCTGGTTACGTCGCTTTGGCGTACCGATCAACGCCGCAACGCCCAGCGCCTGCCCTCAAGCGCCAGTCGGTGGTGCGGCCGCAGCCGGCAACTCGGCCTGGTTTTGGGTGGCGCCAGCAGCAGGCATGGGGCGCATCCACACCAGGCAACGCTGGGCGTCCACCCCGGGCACTTGCAATTGTTCCACGTGAAACACTTGCACCTTGGCTGGCAATTGGGCTTGCTCATCAACCGGAAAACGGCCTTTCATCGCCAGCCACACGCCGCCCGGCGCCAGTACCTGATTGGACAACGTGGTGAAGTCCACCAACGACGCAAACGCCCGAGAAATGATCACGTCAAACTGGCCGGCCTGCGGCGCCAGTGCCTCCACCCGAGCATGCAGCCCTGCGAGATTGGGCAGGCGCAGCTCAGCCGCCACTTGGCGGATGAAGCTGGTTTTTTTGGAGACCGTGTCCACACAGGTGATGCACCACGCTGGCTGCACCAGCGCCAGCACCACGCCGGGCAGGCCACCACCGCTGCCCACGTCAAGCACCCGCAGACCGTCTACCCGGGCTTTTGCGGCATGCTGGCACAGCGCCGGCAGCACCGCCAGACAGTCCACCAAATGGTGGGTCAGCATCTGCTGCGGGTCGCGCAGTGCCGTCAGGTTGTAGACCTTGTTCCAGCGTTGCAACAATTGCAGATAGGCGATCAGGCCGTCCAGTGCGGCCGCGTCAAGGCCCAAGCCCAGCACGTCGCTGGCTTGCTGCAACTGCCCGCGCCAGTGGCCGGCTGCGCCGGCATCATGATTGGCCATGTCAGGCCGCGTCTTGGGTGGGTTGTTCAGCTGGTGGCGCTTGATCTGCAGCCGGCAGGGCCTTGAGTCGGCCTTTTTTCAAATGCACCAGCAACAGGGAGATGGCGGCAGGCGTCACGCCCGACATGCGCGACGCCTGACCCAAGGTGCCAGGCCGATGGCGGTTGAGCGTCTGCTTGACCTCGAAACCCAGCGCGGGCACCCGGTCGTAGTCCAGATCTGCCGGCAAGGGCAGATGCTCAAAGTGGGCGGCACGCTCCACGTCCTCTAGCTGCTTGCCGATGTAGCCGGCGTACTTGGCCGCGATTTCCACCTGCTCAATCACCGCATCGGCCAGTGCGTCGCCCAGACTCACGCGCAATGTTTCACGTGAAACAGGCGCCGCAGGCCAGGCGCCTGCGGCGCCGCCAGGCTGGGCCGCCGCAGCCACCGCCAGCACCGTATCAAAACCCACACCCGGCCGGCGTAACAGGTCGGCCAGGCTGTATTCATGCTCGATGGCCTTGCCCAGCAGGCGTTCGGCGTCAACCACTGCCAGGGTCTCGGGCCGCACCCAGCAGCGTTTCAGCTGCTCGGCCGTGCGCGCCACCGCATCCCGCTTGCGGTTGAAGGCCGCCCAGCGCGCATCGTCCACCAGCCCGATCTGGCGGCCGATCTCAGTCAAGCGGGCATCGGCGTTGTCCTCACGCAGTTGCAGGCGGAACTCGGCCCGGCTGGTGAACATGCGGTAGGGTTCACTCACGCCTTTGCCGATCAAATCGTCTACCAACACGCCCAGATAAGCCTGGTCACGCCGCAGCGCCAGCGGCGCGCGGCCCTGGGCTTGCAGTGCGGCGTTGGCGCCAGCGTACAAACCTTGCGCCGCCGCTTCTTCATAGCCCGTCGTGCCGTTGATCTGGCCGGCAAAAAACAACCCGGCAATGGCGCGGGTTTCAAAACTTGCACTCAATTCACGCGGGTCAAAAAAGTCGTATTCGATGGCGTAGCCGGGCCGCAGGATGTGGGCGTTCTCCAGCCCCACGATGGACCGCACAGCCGCCAACTGGACATCAAACGGCAGCGAGGTGGAGATGCCGTTGGGGTAGTACTCGTGTGTCGTCAGGCCCTCGGGCTCCAAGAAAATCTGGTGCGATTCCTTGTCCGCAAAGCGGTTCACCTTGTCCTCGATGCTGGGGCAGTAGCGCGGCCCCACACCCTCGATCACGCCCGTGAACATGGGGCTGCGATCAAAGCCCGAGCGGATGATGGCGTGGGTCTGCGCGTTGGTGTGGGTGATCCAGCACGGCACCTGGCGTGGGTGCTGGCCGGCGTGGCCCATGAAGCTGAACACCGGCAGCCGGTGCAGATCACCCGGCTGGGCGGTGATGCGCGAGAAGTCGATGCTGCGGCCATCCAGGCGCGGTGGCGTGCCAGTCTTGAGCCGGCCTTGCGGCAGCTTTAGCTCCTTCAGCCGCGCCGAGAGTGTCACGGCCGGCGGATCACCCGCGCGGCCGGCCGCATGGTTGCGCAGGCCCACATGCACCCGGCCGTCCA
>JANPOW010000110.1:0-6896 GCA_031428185.1 Betaproteobacteria bacterium
TCTCGGTGACGGTGGCCGACAACGCCGGGTCCATCGTGAAGTACTCATGGTCCCAGCTCACGCTGTCGCCCATGCGGCGCATCTGGCGGGTGATGGTGGCGCCGGACGTGGCCTTCCAGTCCCACACCTGCTTCAAGAAGGCTTCGCGGCCCAGGGTGTGGCGCGACAGGCCGGCGTCTTGCAACTGGCGCTCCACCACGATCTGGGTGGCGATGCCGGCGTGGTCAGTGCCCGGCAGCCACAGCGTGTTGAAGCCGCGCATGCGGTGGTAACGCGTCAACGCATCCATGATGGTCTGGTTGAACGCATGGCCCATGTGCAGCGTGCCGGTCACATTGGGCGGCGGCAACTGGATGCTGAATGACGGCCGAGACGGGTCCAGCGTGGGCTTGTAGATGCCGCTTTGCTCCCACAGCGGGCCCCAGTGGGCTTCGATGGCGGCGGGTTCAAACGACTTGGCGAGTTCGGTCATGGCGGCGAGCGGCCCGATGCTGGCAGCCGGGGGCTAGCAGCGCGGGCGGGTGACTTGGGGAGGCGCCGATTGTAGGGATGGCCATGTGGGTGGCAGCCCGGCCCGAAGCCATGAAAAACAGGCCGCGCAGGGCCAGAACACAAGAAAAACAGGCCCCGCAAGGCCAGAACACAAGAAAAACAGGCCCCGCAGGGCCTGTTTGGAAGACGCTGATCTTGCGTGTCAGAAGCTCATCTTGAGCTGCGCGCCGTAGGTGCGTGGGTCATTGATGAAGCCGGTGAGGTTGTTGAAATCGATGCCGCCCACCACCCGGACCTGGTTGGTGATGTTGCGGCCAAACACCGCGGCCTCGTACTTGCCGTTGGCCCAGCTATAGCCCAGGCGCAGGCCACCTTCGGTCAGCGCCTTGCCACGGAACTCGGTCGAGTCATAGAGGAAGAAGTTGACCGAGCTGCGGTACACCCAGTCGGTGTAGACAAAAAACTCGGCGCCCGGGCCGGCCGGCATGCCGTAACGCGCGGTGATGTTGGCGGTGTACTTGGGCGCTTGCGGCAGGCGGTTGCCGTCAATGCTGTACAGCGAGGTGCTGCCGGCCTTGAGCGGGTCCAGCATGGTGCACTGGGCGCACTTGGGCAGGTACAGCGTCGGGTCCTTGATCTTGGTGTCGTTGATGCTGCCGCCCACCGTCACCAGCAGGCTGTTGGTCAGGTAGGCATCGAGGTTGAATTCGAAGCCCTGGCCGGTGGTTTTGGCCGCGCTGATCAGGCTGGTGACGTTGGCACCACCACCCACGGCGGTGAGTTGCTGGTTTTTCACGTCGTACTTGAAGACGCCGGCGGCAAACCGTGCCCGCTTGTCAAACAAGTCACCCTTCACACCCGCCTCATACGAGGTGATGGTCTCGGGGCCGGCCTGGGTTTGCGGGCCAAAGGCCGATGCCGCCTGGATGCTGGACCCACGGAAGCCCGTGGCCACCCGGGCGTAGGCGTTGACGGCCGGGCTGAGCGCGTAGCTGCCGCTCAGGTCCCAGTTGATCTTGGCATCGTCGGTGCTGGCGCTGGTGCCTTTGCTGGTGTTGATCGTGCCCTGGATCGCGCTGGTGGAGAAATCCTTCTTGTCCTGCGTGTAGCGCAGGCCGGCGCGCAGCGACAAATCCTTGCTTACCGCGTAGTTGACCGAGCCAAACGCCGCCCAGGCGTTGTTGGTCTGGGTAGACGCGCTCTTGGCTGACTGCCCACCGCCGCCCAGCGTGGCGTAGTCGATGCTGTCGATGGTGTATTTCTCGTGGAAGAAATACACGCCGGCCTGCCAACCCAGCGGGCCGGCAGTGTTGGATTCGAGCCGGAACTCTTGCGACAACTGCTGGTGGTCATGGATGCCACCGGCGGTTTCAGCCGGGAAGGGGATCAGGCCCGGGCCACCGCCGCTGGGCAAAAAGGCAGCGCCATACCCACCGTCGATGTCACCCCGGCTGTAGGCGTTGACGGTCTCGAAGCCGGTGACCGAATACAGCTTCATCGCGCCCAGGTTCCAGCCCAGCCGGGCGCTGCCACCCACGGTTTCCAGGGTTTGGCCGTTTTTGCCGTCGGTGGAGATCTTGGCCGGGTCGAAGCCCGCCACCAGATCGTTGGTGCCCGCTTTGATGATGTTGGCGCGGAACAAACGCGCCGAGCCGGTCAGCTCGCGGTTGTGCAGGTTGAACAGCGCTGAGAAATCCTGGGTGGGCGCGTACAGCGCTTGCAGGCGGATGGCGCGGTCGTCATAACCCTCCAGCTTGGACGTGGCCACCGTGGCCGGCGCCGGCACGCTGTTGGTGACCCAATCACCCCGGTGCTGCAGCTGGGCCGAGATGCGGGCCGACCAGTCATCACCCAACTGCACATTGCCTGCGCCCTCCAGATTGAGCGTGCCGTAGGTGCCGTAGGAAATGCTGGCGTAACCGTCCTGTTTTTTGGACGGCTTGACCGAATCAAACTTGACCACACCGGCCGGCGTGTTGCGGCCAAACAGCGTGCCTTGCGGGCCGGCCAGCACCTCGATGTTGGCCAGATCGAAGACCGGGAAGCCTTTGAGGATGGGGTTCTCCTGCACCACGCCGTCATAGACCAGCGACACCGGCTGCGACGCGTTGCTGCGGAAATCGGTGTTGCCGTAACCGCGGATGTAGAAGCGCGGGAAAGCGCGGCCAAACGACGATTCGATGTTCAGGCTGGGCACGCGGCCGGACAGCATGCGCACGTCTTGCCCGCTGGAGTTGATGATGTCGAGCTTCTCGCCCGACAGGCTGAACACCGCGCTGGGCACGTCTTTGATGTTCTCTTCGCGCCGCTCGGCGGTGACGGTGACGGTCTGCAGCTTGCCGGCCTCGGCGCTGGTCTGGGCCAGCGCCTGAGGCACAAGACCAACACTGCTGAAGGCCAACGCCAGCGCCGCAGCCAGTGGATGCGCGCGCAAGACGGCGGGGGTGGAATTTTGTTGCATGGCGCAGTCCTGGAATGATGGGTTGGGTTGACAGCGCACGCAAGCGGCAAGCCCGGGCACTGTGTTGCTCAAATCATTCTGCATGGCGCGCACGTTGTGACCAGTGACCAGCGTGGCCCGCCCACCCGTGGCTGTTGCGTGGATGGAACGGTGCGCCGCCCCGCCGGTGGCATCAGGCGCCGGGCGTGGCCCCGGGCTCGCCAAACGTGTCCACAAAGCTGAACCACAGCGAGACATAAAACAGCGCCGAGAACAGCAAGCCGATGGGCATGGTCAGCACACCCAGGGCCTGGCGCGATCCGGTCAACAGGCCCAGCACCAGCACCACCAGCGCCGCGCCCACCATCAGGCCGGCCCAGCCCAGCAGGTAAACCGCGAACGCCGCCCGGGTGCGCCACAGCGCCAGCGTGCTGGTGAACATGGCCTGCACCACGCCCTGGCCGCCCCAATGGATCAGCGCCGGTGCGTGCCAGAACGGCACCGACAGCAGCGCCGGCAGGCCAAAACGCACCAGCAGGCCGTGGGCCAGGCGGGGGTCGGACAGCACCGCCTCGATCTGGGCTGCGGTGGCTGGTTTGGCCGCGTTGCCAGCGCCATTGCCGGCCGCATTGCTGACATCTCCCAACAGCTTCCACAAGGCCTCGAACTGGCCGCCGTCCACCCAGTCGGCCAGCGTGACGGCCAGCATGGCCGCCAGCGCGTACAGGCCGCACAACATCCACTGGGCGCGGCGCTGTTGCGGCACCGGGTGGCGCAGCCCGGCCACCAGTTGCAGGGCATGCACCGGCCCACCGGCCAATGCACTGCGGCTGGCGATCATGAAACCCAGGCTCAGCATGGGCAGCAAGGCCATGCCCAGCAGCCCACCCAGCACGGGCACCAGCGCCATCAGCAGCAGCACCACCATCAGGAAAAACGCAAACAAGCCCACAAAGGCCAGCGGCCGGCGCCGCCACAAGGCAAAGGCCTGACGTATCCACAACCAGCCTTGGCGCGGCGCCACCGGGAGAAGTCGAAGTGCCATGCGGGGTCAGGGTCTCAAGCGCAAAAGGGGAAGGGGTGCACCGGCTGGCGCGTCAAGTGCGGCAGCTCAGGCGCTGGCATCGGCCGGGTGCCAGGGCGTGGCAATGCGGGCACGCAGCACGCGCTCAAAGTGCGCCGGGTCTTTGGGCTGCAGCAGGGCAGCGTTGCGCGGCAAATGCCAATCGGCCAGGCGTGACAGCCAGAAGCGCAGCGCGGCAGCGCGCAGCAGGGCGGGCAGCAGGCGCTGCTCTGCACCACCCAGCGGGCGCTCGGCCTGGTAGGCCTGCACCAGGGCCTGGGCGCGGGCGTCGTCCAGCGTGGCGTCGTCGGCGTTCAGGCACCAGTCGTTCAGGCAGATGGCCAGGTCGTAGGCAAAGGCGTCGGTGCCGGCAAAGTAGAAGTCAAAACAGCCGGTGAGTTTTTCATGCCCGGGCAGGCCGTCAAACAAGGCGTTGTCGCAAAACAGGTCGGCATGCACCGCGCCGCGTGGCAGGGCCAGGTAGGACTTGGCAATGGCCACCTGCTGCTGGAACTGCAGCTCACCGGCCAGCAACTGGCGCTGGGCCTTGCTGAGGTGGGGCTGCAGTTGTGCTGCCATCGCCTGCCACCAGGCCAGGCCCCGCAAATTGGGTTGGCGCAGCGCAAAGCCAGCCACCGCCAGATGCAGCCGTGCCAGCAAATGGCCAAGTTGCGCACAGTGGTGCAGGTCAGGTGCGAGTTGGTGCTGGCCGGGCAGGCGGTTGACCAGCGCAGCCGGTTTGCCGGCCACCGTGTGCAGCAGTTGGCCGCTGGCATCCGCGCGCGGCTCGGGCACCGGCAGGCCACGCTGGGCCAGGTGCTGCATCAGGCCCAGGTAGTAGGGCAATTGGGCGTGGCTCAGGCGTTCGAACAGCGTCAGCACCCAGTCGCCACTGCTGGTGCTCACAAAGTAGTTGGTGTTTTCAATACCGCCGCTGATGCCTTGCAGCGTCAGCAAGGTGCCGGCACCCAGGCGGGTGGTCAGCGCAGCGGCTTCGGCCTCTGAAACGGGAGTGAAAACCGCCATCGCCGGGATCAGAACGACAACACCGACCAGACCCGCTGGCCGGTGGCGCCACGTGCCTTGGACAGGTCTTGCCCGGTGGCCGGCGGCAGGATGTCGTAGTCGGGCGCGGCGCTGTCTTTTTGCTGCACCGTCAGACGCCGGGTCTGGCCGCGCACCCGCAGCTCTTGGATGCGCACATGGTCATCCTCGCTGACCAGGCGTTGCGTGGCGGCGGGTGGCACGGCGCTTTGCAGGCCCGGGGCGCTGGCGCAGCCGCCGGTCTGCAACAGCAACGCAGCCAAAGCCAAACTGCCCACCACCCCAGCAAATACGGTTTTCATGGCGGGATTCTAGGGGTCCACCCCGGGTTGGCCGGGCAGGCTGCGGGTGTGAACAGCGGCGCGACCACAATCACGCCATGAGCGACACCTTGACCACCCAAGCCTCCCTGCCCACGCTGACGCCAGCCGATTTGCCCCGCCCCACGCTGCTGCTGGTGGATGGATCCAGCTACCTGTACCGGGCCTACCACGCCATGCCCGATTTGCGCGGGCCGGACGGCTTCCCCACCGGTGCCATCCACGGCATGGTGGCGATGATGAAACGCCTGCGTGAGCAGGTGCTGGGCACTGGCCAGGGTGGGCCGATGGGCCACGCTGTCTGTGTGTTTGATGCCCCCGGCCCCACCTTCCGTGATGCCTGGTACGCCGACTACAAAGCCCAGCGTGCGCCCATGCCGGATGACTTGCGCACCCAGATACCGCCCATCCACGCCGTGGTGCGCCTGCTGGGCTGGCCGGTGCTGGAGGTGCCCGGCATCGAGGCCGATGACGCCATCGGCACGCTGGCCCGGGTGGGTGAGGCGGCCGGCCACCGCGTCATCATCTCTACCGGCGACAAGGACCTGGCGCAGTTGGTGACACAGCACATCTCGCTGATCAACACCATGAGCAACGAGACGCTGGACATCGCCGGTGTCAAAGCCAAATTCGGCGTGCCGCCTGATCGCATCGTCGACTACCTGACCCTGGTGGGCGACACGGTGGACAACGTGCCGGGGGTGGACAAAGTGGGCCCCAAAACTGCGGCCAAGTGGATTGCCGAGCATGGCTCACTCGATGGCGTGATTGCCGCTGCCGGTGGCATGAAGGGCGCGGCCGGTGAGAACCTGCGCAAGGCGCTGGACTGGCTGCCGCAGGGCCGCCGGCTGGTGACGGTGGTGACCGATTGCGACCTGGCCGCCCATCTGCCCGGCTGGCCAGGGGTGGAGGCGCTGGCCCTGCAGGCGGTTGATCAGCCGGGCTTGCTGGATTTCTACCAACGCTTCGGCTTCAAGGCCTGGCGCAAGGAGTTGGAGACCAACCTGGGCCTGACGGCACCTGCCGCTGGCACAGCGGGCCTGTTTGCCGCTGCCGCTGCCACTGGCACCCCAGACGACACCGCAGCCGCCATGCCCGGCCACCCCGGCCAACCCGACAACAGCGGCCTGGCGCGGCGCTACGAAACCGTGTTGACGCCGGAGCATCTGCAAGCCTGGATCACCCGCCTGCAAACCGCCCCGCTGGCCGCGCTGGACACCGAGACCGACAGCCTGGACCCGATGCGTGCCCGCATCGTGGGCATCAGCTTTGCAGTGCAGCCGGGTGAGGCGGCCTATGTGCCACTGCGGCATGACTTTGCCGGAGCGCCCGAGCAATTGCCGCTGAGCGATGTGCTGGCCCTGCTCAAGCCCTGGCTGGAAGACGCCAACGCCGCCAAGGTGGGCCAGAACATCAAGTACGACACCCACGTGCTGGCCAACCACGGCATCACCGTGCAGGGCTGGGCGCACGACACCATGTTGCAGAGTTATGTGTTTGAAGCCCACCTGGGCCACAGCCTGGAAAAACTGGCCGA
>JANPOW010000111.1:0-29936 GCA_031428185.1 Betaproteobacteria bacterium
CTGAGCATGGTCTGCGACATGCTGGTGGCCACGACTGGCGAGATCACCGCCTACCAGTTTTACCCGGCCGTGATCCGCTCCCATGCCCGGCTGACCTACAACGAGGTGGCCACCATCCTGGGCAATACCCGGGGTGTAGAGGCGCAGCGCCGGTGTGATCTGGTGCCGCACCTGATCCACCTGCATGAGGTCTACCGCGCACTGCTCAAGCAACGCAGCTTGCGCGGTGCGATTGACTTTGAGACGACAGAGACGCAGATCGTCTGCGACGACAACGGCCGCATCGAGAAAATCGTGCCGCGCACCCGCACCGAGGCGCACAAGCTGATCGAGGAGGCGATGCTGGCGGCCAATGTCTGCGCGGCTGAGTTCATCGAGAGCCACAAACACCCGGCGCTGTTCCGCGTGCATGAGGGCCCGACACCCGAGAAGCGGCTGACGCTGCAAAACTACCTGCGCACACTGGGCCTGGGCTTCAGCCTGAGTGATGACCCCAAGCCGAGTGAGCTGCAGGTGATCTCGCAGGCCACCAAAGACCGGCCGGACGCAGCACAAATCCATTCGATGTTGCTGCGCTCAATGCAGCAGGCGATTTACACCGCCAGCAACGCCGGCCACTTTGGCTTGGCCTATCAGGCCTATGCCCATTTCACCAGCCCGATCCGGCGCTACCCCGATTTGCTGGTGCACCGGGTGATCAAGGCGCTGCTGCTGGGTAAAAAGCATCCACTGACGGGTGGTGCGATCGAGCTGACGGCGGCGTCGGCTCCACCGGCGCAAAAGCTGTCCAAGAAGGGCAGCAAGCTGGCCGGCAAGCCACCCACCAGCGCCCAGGACGCGGCGCTGTGGGAGGCTGC
Source organism: Betaproteobacteria bacterium (assembly GCA_031428185.1). Taxonomy (GTDB): domain Bacteria; phylum Pseudomonadota; class Gammaproteobacteria; order Burkholderiales; family Burkholderiaceae_C; genus Pseudaquabacterium. The sequence goes on from JANPOW010000111.1 coordinate 858, forward strand.
CGGCGCGCACTGCAGCGCCAATGAGCGGCGGGCTGATGAGGCCTCACGCGATGTGGAGGCCTGGCTGAAATGCCGCTTCATGCGCGACCACCTGGGTGAGGAGTATTCGGGCACCGTCAGTGCGGTGGCCAGCTTTGGCTTGTTCATCGTGCTGGACGAGTTGTATGTGGAGGGCCTGGTGCACATCACCGAGCTGGGCGGTGAGTACTTCCGCTTTGACGAAGCGCGGCAGGATTTGCGCGGTGAGCGCAGCGGTGTGCGTTACGCGGTGGGCTCGCGGGTGCGGGTGCAGGTGAGCCGGGTCGATTTGGACGGCCGCAAGATCGACTTCCGCCTGGTGCGTGAGGGTGAGACCGACGCGCTGGTGGTGCGCACCCGCAAGACGGCCGGCACGGGTGCTGTCAGCGACGAGTTGACGGACGTGAAGACGCGCGACCGCGCCGCCAAGGCCGGCCGCAAGCAGGCGGTGGCGGCGCGCAGCACACCAGCGGCCAAAAAAGGCAGTGGCGGCGCCAAGCCGGCGCGCAGCCGCAACAAGCACTGAAAGTCTGGCTGATGGGCTGGCCAGCGGCTGGCGCGCGGGTCAGGCCGACACGCGGGTCAGTTGCCCGGCAGGCCGGCGGCCATCGCATCCGCCAGGTCACCTGCGCGCAGCGGCAGCCGGCTGTCACCGGCCTCTGCGGCCCGGCCGTGCAGCCAGACACTGGCGCAGGCGGCGTCCTGAGCGGCGGCGGCTGTGGCTTGTGACCACAAACCACCCAGCCAACCGGCCAGCACATCGCCACTGCCGGCCGTGCCCAGCCTGGCGTTGCCGGTCGGGTTGATGGCGGGCGGCAGGCCGGGGGCGGCGATGACGGTGCCTGAGCCTTTCAGCACCACCACCGCCTGCAGCCGATTGGCCAATGCCTGGGCCTGGCCCAGCCGGTCGGCTTGCACGGTGTGGGTGTCCAGGCCCAGCAGGCGTGCGGCTTCCAGCGGATGGGGGGTCAGCACGGTGGGCAGGTAGCCACGGGCACGGGCCAGCAGCAGGTGCTGTAAGGCGCTATCGGTGGCGATGTGGTTCAGCGCATCGGCGTCCAGCACCAGGCGGGCCGCATGCACCAACACACTGGGCAGCACCGCCGCCACCGCGCTGCCACCACCGCAGCCGCAGACCACCGTGGCACGGCTCAGCAATGCTGCGTCCAGCGCCGCTGCCAGGCTGCAAGGCATCAGCTCTGGCCGCTGGTGGTCGGGTGCCAGTTCACCGTCCAGCCGGCACAGGTAGACGCGGCCGGCGCCGGCTGTCAGTGCGGCCCGTGCCGCCAGCAGGGCCGCACCGCCCATGCCCGGTGCACCGGCCAGCACCAGCACGTCACCAAAGCTGCCCTTGTGCTGGCCGTGGCTGCGGCCGGGCAGCAGGCGGTGCAGTGTCTCGGGGCCGATGAGCTGCGCGCTGGGCGGTGCCGTGCACGGGCCGATGCCCAGCGTGTCCAGCCAGACGCGCCCGGCCTGCGCGCGGCCGTGGGCAGTGCACAGCCCGGGCTTGAGCGTCAGCAGGGCCAGGGTGTGGCTGGCCTGCACGGTGCCGGTTGTGTTGATATCCCCCAGGCACCGGCCGGTGTCGGCGCACAGGCCGGTGGGCAGGTCCACCGCCAGCACCGGGCAGGCCAGGTGGTTGAGCTGGCCCACCGCCGCCGCGATGGCGCCAGTGGGTGCATGGCTGGCGCCCAGGCCCAGCAAGGCGTCGATGGCCAGGTCGGTTGGCCATGTGGACAGGTCTGTGGCGCTGGCCAGATTGGCGTTGATCTGCACACCCGCCTGCTGCGCAGCCAGCAGGGCCTGCGCGGCATCGGTGGGCAGGCGCGTGGCATCACCCAACAAACTGACCCGCACCTGCTGGCCTGCGGCATGCAGGTGGCGGGCTGCCACCAGGCCATCACCGCCGTTGTTGCCGGGCCCGGCGGCCACCCAGATGCGCCGCGCCTGCGGTGCCACTGCCAAGGCCAGCCGCGCCACCGCCAGGCCGGCGCGGGCCATCAAGGCGTGTGGCGCTGCGCCAGCCAGGGCGGACTGCTCGATCAACCGGCTGCTGGCGGCATCAAACAGCGGCCATTGCCGCTGTGACGGCAGCACCGCTTGCGGGCCGGTGGTGGTGGCACTAGCGCAGGGCGGGGCGGGTGCATGGGCTAGCCGCATGGTGTGGGCGTCCAGGGTTCGCAGCATTGGTGCTGCGCATGCATTGTGCTTAATTGACCCGGCCTACTTGGCCTGTTGCGGGCCAGGTTTCAACCGCACGGGTGTTCAAGGTGGTCAAGCGTTTTGGGTGGTTGTTATCCACCACCACCGTGGCACTGGTGCTGGTGGCCGGCACGGCCCAGGCCCCGCAGTTTTTTCGCATCGGCACCGGTGGCAGCGCTGGCACCGACTGCCCGGTGGGCGGCATGATTGCCAACGCGGTGTCGCAGCCGGGCAAGATTGTGGTCACGGCACAGGCGGCCAATGGGTCGCTGGCCAATGTCACCGGCATTGCCGGTGGTGCGATTGAATCCGGCTTCTCACAGGCCGATGTGGCCAGTTGGGCCTTCACCGGCAAGGGTGTGTTCGAGGGCAAGCCCAGCGTGCCCGGCCTGCGCCTGATCGCCAACCTGTACCCCGATGCTGAAGTAGCCGGCAGCGCCTGCGGCAGACACGGGGCAGCGCTGCTGCCCTTTTTCTTGCCCTGCTTGATTCACCGCCACTGACTTGACCGCCCATGAGCCCCCCCCCCACTCGACGACAAAGCCCTGACTGCGCTGGGGCAGAAGTTCGACCCCGAGATGCGCTTCCGCCCGCTGGCCGCACCGGCGTCTATTGTGGTGGGGGTGCTGCTGGTGCTGCTGTCGGCCTTCCACGACTACACCGCAGGCTTTGGCCTGCTGCAGGAGGTGACACGCCGGGGTGTGCACCTGGCGTTTGTGCTGGGGCTGATCTTCTTGGTGTTTGCGCACCGCGCGGCCTTGCTGCAAGCCACGCCACCGCACCGCCTGGGCACACCGGGCGCTGTGCCGTGGTTTGACTGGCTGTTGGCGCTGGCCATTGCGGCTGCGGTGCTCTACATCCCGTGGATTTTTGAGGATTTGGCTTTCCGCGTGGGCAACCCCGGTGCGCTGGGCGTGCTGATGGGCACGCTGTTGATCGTCGCCCTGTTGTAGGCCACCCGCCGCAGCATGGGCTGGCCACGCGCATCGGGCTGGGCCAGTTGTTTCTGGATGTGGCGTCCAGCATTGCCGGGCGCTATGCCGGTGGGCCGGCCAAGGTCAGCGTGTTTGGCTCGGCGATGTTTGGCATGTTGTCGGGCTCGTCGCTGGCCAATGCGGTGACGCTGGGCTCACTCACCATCCGCGCCATGATCCGGGTGGGTTACCGGCGTGAATTTGCGGCGGCGGTGGAGGCCGCGTCCAGCACTGGTGGCCAGATCACACCGCCGGTGCTGGGCGCAGCGGCGTTTTTGATGATCGAGTTTTTTGGCGCGGCCCGACCAGACCATCGTCGCGGCAGCGGTGGTGCTGGCCTTCATGCATTTTTTGGGCGTGTTCATGCCGGTGCATTTCGAGGCGAAGCGTTATGGCCTGCGTGGCCTGACCGAAGCTGAGATGCCCAAGCTGCGCGTGTCATTCCAGCAGCGCTGGCCCACCTTGATCCCGTTGGCGCTGCTGATCTTTGTGCTGGTCTCAGGCCGCACGCCCTACCTGGCAGCGTTTTGCGGCATCAGCGCATGTGCCATCGTGGGCTTGAGCACCCGGGTGGCCGGCCACCGGCCAGCCAACTGGGCGCTGCTGGTGGGTTGGCATGTGGTGCTGGGCGGGCTGGTATTTGCCGGCCTGCAAGACGAGGCGGCCAAGGTGGCGCGGTTTGTGGCGGGCGCGCTGGTCGGTGCTGCGGCCATCAAGCTGGGCCGCATCGAGGGCCGCATCGCCCCGGCAGCCTTGCTGGAGGCGTTTGAGACCGGCGCCAAATACGCGCTGGCCGTGGGCGCAGCGGCGGCCACCGTGGGCATCGTGATCGGCGTGGCCACGCTCACCGGGGTGGGCTTCAAGCTCAGCACCATCATCACCGGAGCGGCCAAGGCCATGGCCGGTGGTGTGGGGGCCTGGCTGCCGGCCGCGCTGGTCGATCCCCACACACTGGCCTTGGCCGTGGCGCTGGTGATGACCGGCCTGGTCTGCATCCTGCTGGGCTGCGGCATCCCCACCACTGCCAACGACATCATCATGGTCACGGTGGCCGCGCCCACGCTGGTGTTGATGGCTGTCGAGCCACTGGTGGCGCACTTCTTTGTCTTCTACTACGGTGTGCTGGCCGACATCACCCCACCCGTGGCGCTGGCGGCTTATGCCGCTGCGGGCATGGCCGGCAGTGACCCGTTCAAGACCGGCAACATGGCCTTCCGCCTGGGGCTGGCCAAGGCGCTGGTGCCGTTTGTGTTCGTGTTTTCGCCGTCGCTGCTGCTGGTGGCCAAGGGCTTCAATTGGCCAGACTTCTGGATCACCTTTGTCGGCTGCGTGCTGGGCATCACTTTGCTGGCCGCTGCGTTGTCGCGTTATCTACTGATCGAGATGAAACGCTGGGAGCAAGCGCTGTGCGGCCTGGGCGCGGTGTTGCTGGTGGCTCCGGGTGTGATCAGCGGGCTGGTGGGGCTGGCGGTGGCGGCACCGGTGTTGCTGCGGCAGTGGGCGGGCTGGCGGCGCATCAACCCCGCAGCCGGCTGATGCCGCGTCAGCCGCGTCAGCCGCGTCAGCCGCGCAAGCGGCTGAGGTCCAGCCCGGCCACGTCGATGGCCGGCGCGCGGCCGCCGATCTGATCGGCCAGCACCCGGGCCGAGCCGCAGGCCAGCGCCCAGCCGCTGAAGCCGTGGCCCAGGTTCAGCCAGATGCCCGCCGCGCCGCTGGCGCCCAGCACCGGGGGGCCATCGGGCAGCATGGGCCGGGCGCCTTTCCAGACCTGCCACTGGCCTTGGCTGGCGCAGCCGGGGTACCAGTCGTCCAGCACCTTGTGCAGGGTGAGCAGGGCGCCCGCGTCATGCTGGCTGAGCCGGCCACCCAGTTCGGCGCTGCCGGCCACCCGCACCCGCTGGCCCAGGCGGCTGATCGCCACCTTGTACTTTTCGTCCATCACGGCGGCGGCGGGGCCCAGGTGCGGGTGGGCTTCGAGCTGCCGCAACGGCGCGGTGATGGAATACCCATGCACGGGCGCCAGCGGCAGGCGCAGGCCCAGCGGACGCAGCAGCGCGCTTGAGCCGATGGCCGCGCAAACCACGATGGCGTCAAACGCTGCTGCCTGCGGCGGGCTGGTGGCCGCACCGGCGCTGCTGGCATCGCGGTGCAGCAGGCCTGGCTGCGGCCCCGCCACCAGCCCGATCACCGCGCGCTGGAAGCAAAACACCGCACCCAGGCGCTGGGCCTCGGCGCGCAACAGGTGGGCAAACTGGCGGCAGTTGCCCACCTCGTCATCAGGCAGGTGCACGGCGGCGTGCAGTGGCATGTCGGGGTTGAGGCCGGGCTCCACAGCGCGTGCTTTGACGCCGTCCAGCAAACGGAAGTTGATGCCCAGCTCGGCCAGCAGCTTCAGGCTGCTGCGCGCAGCGGTCAGGTCCTTGGCGCTGCGCAGCAGCACCAGGTAGCCGGTGGCCCGTTCATGGTCCAGCTGCAGGTCGTGGGTGAGGGTGCGCAGCCGCTGCTGGCTGTAGCGCGCCAGGCTGTGCATGCGCTCGCGGTTGGCGGCAAACACCGGCGCCCGGCAGGCCCGCCACCAGCGCCACATCCAGCGCAGTTGGCCGGGTGCCAGGGGCAGCGCCAGCCGCACCGGCGCATGGCGGCTCAGCAGGTGGCGCAGCACCTTGGCCGGCATGCCGGGCGCGGCCCAGGGCGTGACATAGCCCGGCGCCACCACGCCGGCATTGGCAAAACTGGTCTCCTCGGCCACGCTGGCGCGGCGCTCAAACACCGTCACCGCATGGCCATCCCGCGCCAGTTCATACGCTGTTGTGACGCCGATGATGCCGGCGCCCACCACGGCCAGGCGCACCGTCAGCCGCCTGCCGCGAGGTCGGACCGCAGCACCGCCTCGATGGCCAGCGCCACGCCCAGCACGCTGTCATCGGCCAACGCCGGCCCCCACACCATCAAGCCCACCGGCAACTGGTCTGGTGTGTGGCAGGGCAGCGTGATGGCGCAGCCGTCCAGCATGTTCACGGCCGACGGGTTGCGCAACAGCAGTGCGTTGATCGCAAAAAAGCGCTTGTCGCTGCTGAGCAGTGGCGCCAGCGCCGGCGCCACCATCGGCACGGTGGGCGACAGTAGCGCATCGAAGCCCTGCACGGCGGTCTCCACGCTGCTGATCCAGCGGCTGCGGGCTTGCAGCAAGTCGATGTAGTCGGCCGCGCTCATGGCCTCACCACGGCGGATGCGCAGCACCACGCGCGGGTCATAGTCGGCCTCACGGCTGGCCAGGCGGCTGCGGTGCCAGGCCCAGCTCTCGGCCGCCGTGAAACCACCCTGGCTTTGCAGGTCGGCTAAATCAGACAGCGGCGCCAGCGCGATGTCTTGCAACTGTGCACCCGCCGCGCTCAGCCGCGCCAGCGTGCGCTGGAAGGCCCGCGCCACGTCGGTGTCCAAGCCGTCCAGCATCACGGCGGTGGGCACCGCCAGCCGCAGGGCATGCAGCGGGCGCTGCAGCGGGCGTGGAGTGCGCGCCGCCAACACCGCGTGCAGCAGCACCGCATCGCGCACGCTGCGGGTGATGGCGCAGGCGGTGTCCAGCGTGCCCGACAGCGGCACCGCGCCGGCCAGGGGCGTCAGCCGCTGGGTGTTCTTGAAACCGACCAGGCCTTGCAGCGCGGCCGGGATGCGGATGGAGCCACCGGTGTCTGACCCCAGCGCGGCCCAGGCCGCACCCGCAGCCACCGACACCGCACCACCCGAGGTGCTGCCACCGGGGATGCGCGGCGTGGCGTTGAGCCCCTGCGTGGCCGGGTTGACCGGCGTGCCGAAGTGCGGGTTGATGCCCACGCCGGAGTAGGCAAACTCGCTCAGGTTGGTGTGGCCGATCAGTGCTGCGCCAGCCGCCCGCAGGCGCGCCACAGCCGGGCAATCGGCGCTGGCAGGCGCTGCGTCATCCATCGCTCGTGATCCGGCGGTGGTGGGTTGGCCGGCCACGTCAAACAAATCCTTGACTGACACCGCCAGGCCGGCCAGCGGCAGCAGCGGTACACCGGCATCCAGCGCGGCGTCAGTGGCCATGGCGCAGGCCCAGGCTTGGGGCTCAAAACGGCGGATGAACACATGCTGGCAGGCGACGCCGTCAGCCACGGCCAGCGCCGCCTTGAGCAACTCCACCGCGCTGACCTGGCCAGCCTGCACCAGCGCCGCAGCGTCTTGCAGGTCGCCCACCAGGGCGGATTCGGCGGCGCCGGATGCTATAGTCTTTGGGTTTATCTGGATGGCCATGCGCAAGGCTTGAGTCTGCAGTTCGAGATCAAGGCCCGGGATCAAAGTACCGTGCAGCATCGTGCAGCATCGTGCAAGGGCACCAGACAGACAAATCGCGAACCGGCTGTATCGAGGTGTCGCTGCCTGAAGCCCATGACCTTGGCCTCGTTTTGAGGGCCAAACAGGGTGTTCAACCCGCAGCGATTCGCGCCGGATTCTAGACCCAACCTTCGGAGTAAATCCATGTCAGTGACCATGCGTGAAATGCTGGAAGCAGGCGTCCATTTCGGACACCAAACCCGCTTCTGGAACCCCAAGATGGCCCCGTTCATCTACGGCCATCGCAACAAGATTCACATCATCAACCTCGAAAAAACGCTGCCCAAATTCGAGGAGGCGATGAAGTTCGTGCGCCAGCTGGCCGGCAAGCGCGGCACCATCCTGATGGTGGGCACCAAGCGCCAGGCGCGTGAAGTCATCAGCATGGAGGCCAACCGCGCCGGCATGCCGTTTGTTGACCAACGCTGGCTGGGCGGCATGCTGACCAACTACAAAACGGTCAAGGGCTCGCTGAAAAAGCTCAAAGACATGCAAGCCACCAAAGAAGGCGGCATGGAGCAGCTCAGCAAGAAAGAAGCGCTGTTGTTAGACCGTGAGCTGGCCAAGCTTGAGCGCGACATCGGTGGCATCCAGGACATGGCCGCACTGCCCGACGCACTGTTTGTGATTGACGTCGGCTTTCACAAGATCGCCATTGCCGAAGCGCAAAAGCTGGGCATTCCCATCATTGGCGTGGTCGACACCAACCACTCACCGGTGGGCATCGACTACGTCATCCCCGGCAACGACGACTCGGCCAAGGCCGTGGCGCTGTACGCCAAATCGGTGGCCGATGCGGTGCTGGAAGGCCGTGCCAATGCCGTCAATGAAGTGGTCGCCGCTGTTGCCGGCACCGACGAATTTGTCGAAGTGAGCGAAGGCGCTTAAGGCGTTTTGCCAGGCCCTTGGCGGGCCAGAAAAAAGGGGCTGATCAGCCCCTTTTTTGCGAGCAAGTATTGCCAGTACGTGCCGCGAGCTCGGACTGCGATGACACAACACATGCCGGGCCGCCGTGTGGCGCCCGCAGCAACTGGAGAAAACACATGGCAGCAATCACTGCAAGCATGGTTGGCGAACTGCGCGCCAAGACCGACGCACCGATGATGGAGTGCAAAAAAGCCTTGACCGAGGCCGATGGCGACTTGGCGCGGGCTGAAGAAATCTTGCGCGTCAAGCTGGGCAACAAGGCCGGCAAGGCAGCATCCCGCATCACCGCCGAGGGCGTGGTCGCCATCGCGGCGACGGGCAGCACCGGCGCCATGATCGAGATCAACTGCGAGACCGACTTCGTCTCCAAGAACGACGCCTTCCTGGCCTTCACCCAAAATCTGGCCAACTTGGTTGCCAGCAGCAACCCGGCTGACGTGGCCGCGCTGTGTGCCCTGCCGCTGCAGCAGGAGAGCTTTGGCCCGACAGTCGAAGACGTGCGCAAGGGCTTGATCGGCAAGATTGGCGAGAACGTGGCCATCCGCCGCTTCAAGCGGTTTGCCGGTGCCAGCAAGCTGGCCACTTACCTGCACGGCACGCGCATCGGCGTGGTGGTTGAGTTCACGGGTGAGGGCGACGCGGCCAACACAGCCGGCAAGGACGTGGCCATGCATGTGGCCGCAATGAAGCCGGTCTCGGTGTCTGCGGCCGACGTGCCGCCTGAGTTGGTCGAGAAAGAGCGCCGCATTGCCGCAGAAAAAGCCGCTGAAGACGCCACAGCGGCGGTGGCTGCAGGCAAGACAGTGCAGTCGCCTGAAATCGTCGCCAAGCGGGTTGAAGGCTCGGTGCAGAAGTACCTGAAAGAAGTCTCGCTGTTCAACCAGAGCTTCGTGAAGAACGACAAGCAGACGGTGGAGCAGATGCTCAAGGCCGCCGACACCCAGGTGACCGGCTTCACCATGTATGTGGTGGGTGAGGGCATCGAGAAAAAGGTGGACGACTTTGCCGCTGAAGTGGCCGCGCAAGTGGCTGCTGCCAAGGGCGGCTGAGCCCGGCAGACCCCTGCTGGCGCCGCTTAAACTCACCACCCCGTCAGGAGCCCCCCGCATGCCCGCTTACAAGCGCATCCTTCTCAAGTTGTCCGGCGAGGCCTTGATGGGCGACGATGCTTACGGCATCAACCGCGCCACCATCGTGCGCATGGTCAAAGAGGTGCAGGAGGTGACATCGCTGGGCTGCGAGGTGGCGGTGGTCATCGGCGGTGGCAACATCTTCCGCGGTGTGGCCGGTGGTGCTGTGGGCATGGACCGCGCCACCGCCGACTACATGGGCATGCTGGCCACCGTGATGAACGCGCTGGCCCTGGCCGACACGATGCGGCTGGAGGGCTTGACCGCCCGCGTGATGTCGGCCATCGCCATCGAGCAAGTGGTCGAGAGTTATGTGCGGCCCAAGGCGCTGCAATACCTCGAAGAAGGCAAGATCGTGATCTTTGCCGGTGGCACCGGCAACCCGTTTTTCACCACCGACACCGCGGCCGCACTGCGTGGTGCCGAGATTGGCGCCGAGATCGTGCTCAAGGCCACCAAGGTGGACGGTGTGTACACCGCCGACCCCAAGAAAGACCCATCAGCCACGCGCTACACCAACGTGAGCTTCGATGAGGCGATTTCCAAGAATCTGCAGGTGCTGGATGCCACCGCCTTTGCGCTGTGCCGCGACCAGAAATTGCCCATCAAGGTGTTCTCGATCTTCAAGCCCGGCGCGCTCAAGCGTGTGGTGATGGGTGAGGACGAGGGCACTTTGGTTCATGTCTGACCGCCTCAGCACCTTGCTTGTTTTTTCAGTCTGACCCGTCGAGAAACACCATGACCATTGCCGAGATCAAGAGCACCGCCGAAGCCAAGATGTTCAAGTCCATCGAGGCTTTCAAGAGCGAGATCCAGAAAGTCCGCACCGGCCGTGCCCACCCCGGCATCCTGGACCAGGTGCAGGTGGAGTACTACGGCTCGCTGGTGCCCATCAGCCAGGTGGCCAACGTCGCGTTGCAAGATGCCCGCACCATCACCGTGCAGGCATGGGAAAAGAATATGTCGGCCAAGATCGAAAAAGCCATCCGCGAGAGTGACCTGGGCTTGAACCCGGCCTCGCAAGGTGACTTGATCCGGGTGCCCATGCCCGCGCTCACTGAAGAGCGCCGCCGCGACATGACCAAGATCGTGCGCCACACCGCCGAGGACAGCAAGGTGGCGGTGCGCAACCTGCGCCGCGAGGCCAATGAGCAGTTGAAGAAGTTGCTCAAGGACAAGGCCGTGTCCGAGGACGACGAGCGCCGCACGCAAGACGAGGTGCAGAAGTTGACCGACCGCGTGATCCTTGAAGTGGACGCATTGGTCAAGGCCAAAGAAGCCGAAATCATGGCGGTCTGACGCTTGTTGACCTTGCGCGCATCCGCCTTGTGACTGCCAGCACCTTGCCACCCATGCGCGACCCAGCGGTGCCCCGCCACGTGGCCATCGTGATGGATGGCAACGGCCGCTGGGCCAAAAAACGCTACCTGCCGCGCTTCTTTGGCCACAAGGCCGGGGTGGACGCGCTGGTGCGCGTCATCAACGCCAGCGCTGACCGTGGGGTGGACTACCTCACCGTGTTTGCCTTTTCGTCCGAGAACTGGAAGCGGCCTGAGGACGAGGTGTCCGGCCTGATGGGCCTGGTGCTGGTGGCCGTCACCAAATACCTGGGCAAGCTGGCGCGTGATGGTGTGCGCATCATCATCGTGGGAGACCGCAACGCCGTGTCTGACCGGCTGCGTGCCGCCTGGGCCGAGGCTGAAGAAGCCACCCGCCACAACACCCGCATCACGCTGTCAGTGGCCTTCAATTACGGCGGCCGCTGGGATGTGGTGCAGGCCTGCCGCCAGGCAGTGGTCGACGGGCTGCAGCCTGAGCAGATCACCGAGGCCGCGCTGTCGGGCTACATGGCCATGCGCCACGCACCAGACCCCGACCTGTTCATCCGCACCGGCGGTGAGGTGCGCATCAGCAACTTCTTGCTGTGGCAGGTGGCTTATTCCGAACTGGTGTTCACGGACTGCCTGTGGCCCGATTTTGATGTGGCGGCACTGGATGCCGCGTTGGCTGCCTACGCCGGCCGCGAGCGCCGTTTTGGCGCCGTGTCGCCCGGCGTGGTTGAAGCAGCCTCCGGCTGAGCCGCTGATGCTGCGCCAGCGTGTGATCACGGCCGTGGTGCTTTTGGCGCTGCTATTGCCGGCCCTTTTTGCCACCAGCCCGCTGCCGTTTGCGCTGTTGACGCTGGTGTTGATCAGCGCCGCCGGCTGGGAATGGGCCCGCCTGAATGGTGTGAGCCAGCCATTGCCGGCACTGTCCAGCGGCGCCTTGCTGGCCGCGCTGTGCGGCGCCAGCCTGGGGCCGTGGGCCAAGGTTGGTGCGATGGGCACGCTGTGGGGTGCTGGCACCGCACTGTGGTTGCTGGGTGGCGCTTATGCGCTACGGCGTGGCCCGGCCGGCTGGCCGCAGCTGCCACGCTGGCTGCGCTGGGCGCTGGGCCTGGGCCTGCTGTGGCTGGCTTGGCTGGCGCTGGCACAGGCCCGCACCATCGGCATCAACTTCCTGCTGTCGGTCATGTGCGTGGTGTGGGCGGCGGATATTTCGGCCTATTTTTGCGGCCGTGCGTTTGGCCGCCACAAGCTGGCGCCCAGCATCAGCCCTGGCAAAAGCTGGGAGGGGGTGTACGGCGGTGTGGCCGGTGTGCTGCTGCTGGCCCTGGGCTGGTTGTGGCTGGATGCGCACTGCAGCTTTGACTCGCCCAGCCTGTTTTTGCTGCTGCGCCAGCGTCTGGGGTATGGCGGATTGTTGCTGGCGGCGTTACTGCTGGCCGCGCTCAGCGTCATGGGTGATCTGTTTGAATCGTTGGTCAAACGCGCGGCCGGCGCCAAGGATTCCAGCGGCCTGCTGCCCGGCCACGGTGGTGTGCTGGACCGGGTGGATGCCCTGCTGCCGGTGCTGCCGGCTGCGCTGGCGCTGATCAGCCTTTAGACCGAATTTAATGCACAGCAAAGCCCAAGGCCCCGACATGGTTCAACGTGTGTGCATCCTCGGCGCCACCGGCTCGGTGGGCGGCAGCACGCTGCAGGTGATGGCGCTGCACCCGGGCCGCTTTGAGGTGTTTGCGCTCACCGCGCAGCACCGGCTGGCCGAGCTGGCGGCACTGTGCCGGCAGTGGCGGCCACGGTTTGCGGTGGTGGCCACGGCCACGCAAGCCAGCCAATTGCGTGACGACCTGGCGCGGCACCAACTGGCCAGCGCCGGCGTGGTCACTGAGGTGCTGCACGGCCCGCAGGCGCTGTGCGACATGGCCGCCCACCCCGAGGTGGACAGTGTGATGGCGGCCATCGTCGGCGCAGCCGGTCTGCCGCCCTGTATTGCCGCCGCGCGTGCCGGCAAGCGCCTGATGCTGGCCAACAAAGAGGCGCTGGTGGTGGGTGGGCGCTTGTTCATGGATGCGGTGCGGCAGGGCGGCGCGCTGCTGCTGCCCATCGACAGCGAGCATTCGGCCATTTTCCAGTGTCTGCCTGAAGACCGCGCGGCTTGGGCTGCGCGCATCGATCACATCGTGCTCACAGCCTCCGGTGGGCCGTTTCGCAGCCGCGACCCGGCCACGCTGCACAGCGTCACACCCGACGAGGCCTGCGCCCATCCCAACTGGGTGATGGGCCGCAAGATCTCGGTTGATTCAGCCACCATGATGAACAAGGCGCTGGAGGTGATCGAGGCGCGTTGGTTGTTTGACCTGCAGCCGGCGCAGATCCGCGTGCTGCTGCACCCACAAAGCATCATCCATTCGATGGTGGTGTGCCGTGACAACAGCGTGCTGGCGCAACTTGGCACACCCGACATGAAAGTGCCCATCAGCGTGGGCCTGGCCTGGCCCGAGCGCGCAGCATCAGGCGCCCACGCGCTGGATTTTTTGTCACTCAAGCCGCTCACGTTTGAGCCGACTGACCCTGTGCGCTTCCCCGGGATGGGTTTGGCGTTTGCTGCACTGGATGCAGCCGAGGGCAGCACCACCGTGCTCAATGCCGCCAATGAGGTGGCGGTGGCGGCCTTTTTGGCGGGCCAAGTGCGCTTTACCGATATCCATCACATCAATGCCCACTGCGTGGCGGCGGTGCTGCCCAGCGCGGCCGATGCGGCATCTCTGGATGATTTGCTGGCGCTTGACCAACGGGCGCGCGCCAGCGCTTTGGCTTTTTCGCGGGAGCTGACTCGATGATCACCACGGTGCTGGCCTTTCTGTTGACACTCGCGCTGCTGATCGTGGTGCATGAATACGGCCACTACCGGGTAGCGGTGGCCTGCGGGGTGCGCGTGCTGCGCTTTTCCATCGGTTTTGGCCGGGTGATCTGGCGCCACCAGCGCTCTCCCGCGCACACTGAATTTGTTCTGTCCGCACTACCCCTGGGCGGGTATGTGCGCATGCTGGACGAGCGTGAAGGCCCGGTGGCGCCCGATGAACTGCACCGTGCCTTCAATCGCAAGACGCTGGCCCAGCGCGCTGCGGTGGTGGCCGCCGGCCCACTGGCCAACCTGCTGCTGGCCGTGCTGTTGTATGCCGCGTCGCACTGGATCGGCGTGGATGAAACCAGGGCGGTGCTCAGCGCGCCGGTGGCCGGCAGCCTGGCTGAGCGTGCCGGCATGCGCTCGGGCGATCTGGTGCAGGCCTGGCAGGACGGCGATGGCCAGTGGGTGGATGTGCAGTCACTCAACGACCTGCGCTGGCAGCTCACCCAGCACCTGATGAACGGCGAGCCGCTGCAACTGAAAGTGGCAGAGCTTGGTGGCCGTGGCGCGCGCCAGGTGCGGCTGGGCCTGGACGAGTTGGGCGCCCAGGAGATGGATGCCGCGCTGGTCAAACGCATCGGGTTGGGTGTGCCGTTCAGCGAGCCGGTGCTGGGTGAGGTCAAAGCTGGCGGCCCGGCCGCTGCCGCCGGCCTGCGCAGTGGCGACCGGGTGCTGCGGGTGGACGGCCAGGCCATCAGCGACGCCCAAAGCCTGCGCGAACGCATTCGCGGCACGCCCAGAGATGCCGCGAGCAGCAGCGGCAGCGCGGCAGCCTCCACCACCAGCCCCGTGCCGCAAGCCATGCTGTGGCAGGTGCAGCGTGCCGGCCAATTGCTGGACATCGCCATCACACCACGCCTGGTGCGGGAAGGCGAACGCAGCATCGGCCGCATTGACGCGTTTGTGGGCGCAGCCCCAGCCCAGGTCAAGGTGCAGTTAGGCCCCATTGCCGGCCTCACGCAGGGCGTTGCCCGCACCTGGGAGGTGTCCCTGCTGACGGTGCGCATGATGGGCCGCATGCTGATCGGCCAGGCGTCGCTCAAGAACCTGAGCGGGCCGCTCACCATCGCCGATGTGGCCGGCCAATCGGTGCAGCAAGGCCTGGCTTATTACCTCGGGTTTCTGGCGCTGGTCAGTGTCAGCCTGGGTGTCTTGAACCTGCTGCCGCTGCCCATGCTCGACGGTGGGCACCTGATGTATTATCTTTTTGAGGGTTTGACCGGCCGCCCGGTCTCCGATCTCTGGCTCGCGCGATTGCAGCGCGGCGGCATCGCAGTCTTGCTGCTGATGATGTCGGTGGCCCTCTTCAACGACGTCGCCCGCTTGCTGGGCCTGCACTGATCCCCACGATGCCCCCTTTTTCGACAGACCCTCTGTTTCGCCCCGCCTTGGCCGTCGTGGCAATGGCTGCGGCTTTTGCGTCACCCATGGCGCGTGCGGTCGAGCCATTTGTGGTGCAAGACATACGGGTTGAAGGCCTGCAACGCACCGACCCCGGCACCGTGTTTGCCGCCTTGCCCTTCCGCGTGGGTGACACCTACTCCGACGAAAAAGCCGCCGCTGCGCTGCGCGCCCTGTTTGCCACCGGCCTGTTCAAAGATGTGCGCATCGAGATCGACGGCCGGGTTGCCGTGGTGCTGGTGGAAGAACGGCCGGTGATTGAATCGGTTGCGTTTGTCGGCCTCAAAGAGTTTGACAAGGACACGCTGGTCAAGTCACTCAAAGATGCCGGCATCGGCGAGGGCCTGCCGTTTGACCGTGCCCTGATTGACCGTGCCGAGCAGGAGATCAAGCGCCAGTACTTGTCACGCAGCCTGTACGGCGCCGAGGTGGTGACCACCATCACCCCCACCGAGCGCAACCGCGTCAATGTCAGCTTTGCGATGACCGAGGGTGATGCTGCGCGCATCCGCGAGATCCGCATCGTCGGCGCCAAGGTCTTCAGCGAGAGCACGCTCACCGGCCTGATGGACCTGACTACCAGTGGCTGGCTGACCTGGTACACCAAGAACGACCGCTACTCGCGTGCCAAGCTCAACGCTGATCTGGACACCATCCGTGCCTACTACCTGAACCGGGGCTACCTTGAGTTCAACATCGAGAGCGCACAGGTCACCATTTCGCCCGACAAGCAAGACATCTCGGTCACGCTGACGGTCAACGAAGGCCAGCCCTACACCGTCACCGCCGTGCGCCTTGCCGGTGACTACCTGGGCAAAGACGATGAGTTCAAACAACTCATCGCGATCAAGGCCGGTGAACCCTACCGCGCAGCGGTGGTCACCGCCACCACCAAGGCTTTTACAGATCGTTTTGGCAGCTTTGGCTACGCCTTTGCCAAGGTGGATGCCCGCACTGAAATTGACCGCGCCACCGGCCAGGTGGCCCTGGTGCTGGCGGCTGAACCGCAGCGCCGCGTTTACGTGCGCCGCATCGACGTGGCCGGCAATACCAAGACCCGGGACGAGGTGGTGCGTAGAGAGTTCCGCCAGCTCGAATCGGGCTGGTATGACGGCGAGCGCATCAAACTGTCGCGCGAGCGGGTAGACAGGCTGGGCTACTTCAAGGACGTGGGCGTCGAGACCAACGAGGTGGCCGGCACCGTGGATCAGGTGGACCTGGCCGTCAACGTGACCGAAAAGCCCACCGGCAACCTGTCACTGGGCTTGAGTTTTTCCAGCGCTGACCGGCTGGCCCTGTCCGCCGCCATCCGCCAGGACAACGTGTTTGGCTCGGGCAACTACCTGGGCTTCGAGGTCAATACGAGCCGGCTGACACGCAGCCTGGTGTTCTCCACCGTGGACCCCTACTTCACTGTGGACGGCATCTCACGCGCCATCGACCTGTACTACCGCACCTCACGGCCCTACAACAGCCTGGGCGACCAATACCAGATCACCAACCCGGGTGGCGCCATCCGTTTCGGAGTGCCGTTTTCTGAGTTCGACACCGTGTTCTTCGGCGTTGGTGTGGAGCAGACCAACATCGGCGCGTCGGCTGGCATCCCCAACCAGTATTTTGACTACCGCTTCCGCTACGGGCCTATCTCTACCGCCGTACCGCTCACACTGGGCTGGGCGCGTGATCAGCGTGACAGCGCGCTGGCCCCCACTGCCGGGCGCTACCAGCGTGCCAACGTCGAATGGAGCGTGGGCGGTGACGTGCGCTACCTGCGCACCAACCTGCAGTACCAGCAGTTTTTCCCGGTCTGGCAAAAGATCACGCTGGGCATCAACGGCGAGCTAGGCTATGGCCTGGGGCAGGGCGGCCGGCCGTATCCGGTGTTCAAGAACTTCTATGGCGGCGGCCTGGGGTCGGTGAGAGTTTTTGAGCAAAACTCGCTGGGCGTGATTGACCCCACCGGTGCGTATGTGGGCGGCGCCAAGAAGCTCAACCTGAACGCCGAGCTGTATTTGCCGGTGCCCGGCACCGGCAATGACAAATCCTTGCGCATCTTTGCCTTTGCCGACGCTGGCAATGTGTGGCGCGATGGCGAGCCCATCACCACCAGCAGCCTGCGCTCGTCGGCCGGCCTGGGCCTGTCCTGGATCTCGCCGGTCGGCCCGCTCAAGCTGAGCTGGGGCGCACCATTGCGCAAACAGGCCACGGATAGAATCCAACGTTTCCAATTCCAGATCGGGACTGCGTTTTGACTCCCACCAAGACAATGATCACCAGGACAAAACAGTCACTGTCATCCCTCATCGCGGGCGCTGCATGCAGCCTGCTGCTGGTCAGTGCCCAGGCGCAAGCGCAGGAGTTGAAGATCGGTTATGTCAACAGCGAGCGTGTGCTGCGTGAAGCCACCCCCGCCAAGGCCGCGCTGGCCCGCATGGAAGCCGACTTCAGCAAGCGCGACAAAGACCTGAACGACCAGGCCACCAAGCTCAAAGCTGCCGCTGACAAACTGGAAAAAGACGCCCCCACCTTGCCCGAGGCAGAGCGCAACCGGCGCCAGCGCGACCTGGTGGAGCAAGACCGTGACCTGCAACGCAAGCGTCGCGAGTTTCAAGAAGACCTGAACCAGCGCCGCAATGAAGAAACCGCCGGCATCGTGGAGCGCGCCAACAAGGTCATCAAGGGCATTTTTGAAGGCGAGAAATACGACCTGATCCTGCAGGACGTGGTGTTTGCCGGCCCGCGTGTTGACATCACCGAGAAGGTGATCAAGGCGCTCAACGCTGCGCCCGCAGCCAAGTAAGGCGGCGCGCCGTGCCGTCCCCGGTGCGGCTGCTTGACATCACCAGCGCCCTGGGCGGCGACTTGTGCGCCGGCACCGGCACCACGCTGGATGCCGTGCAGTCGTGGCCCATCAGCCGCCTGGCACCGCTGGAATCCGCTGATGCCACCAGCCTGAGCTTTTTGTCCAATCCGCGCTACGGTGTCCAACTGGCCGCCAGTGCGGCGGCCTGCGTCATCGTGGCCCCGGCCATGCGGGATGTGGCGCTGGTGCGCGGCGCGGCCATCGTCACGGACGACCCCTACCTCTACTTTGCCCGCCTCACCCAGTGGTGGGCGGCGCGCACCCGGCGGGCGCCAGTGTTGGGGGTGCATGCCAGCGCGGTGGTGGAGCCGGGTGCGCAGATCCACCCCACGGCGTCCATCGGCGCGCTGTGTTTCATCGGCGCCGGTGCAGTGATCGGCCCCGGCGTGGTGATCGGCAGCCATGCCCAGATCGGTGCCGATGCGGTGATTGGCCAATGTACCCGGCTGGCCGCGCATGTCACCGTGGGTGAGGCCTGCCGCATCGGCGCGCGGGGCATCGTGCATGCGGGCGTGGTGATTGGTGCGGACGGCTTCGGCTTTGCGCCCGATGGCCGGGGGGATGCCCAGCGCTGGGAAAAGATCGCCCAACTGGGCGCGGTGCGCATCGGGGACGACGTGGAGATTGGCGCCAACACCTGCATCGACCGCGGTGCGCTGGACGACACGCTGATCGACGATGGTGTGAAGCTGGACAACCTGATCCAGGTGGGCCACAACGTGCACATCGGCGCGCACAGCGCGATGGCTGGCTGCGTGGGCATTGCCGGCAGCGCCAAGATCGGCCGCCACTGCACGGCCGGTGGTGGCGCCATCATCCTGGGCCATTTGACGCTGGTTGACCATGTGCACATCACCGCGGCCACGGTGATCACCCGGTCCATCCTCAAGCCTGGTCAGTACAGCGGCCTGTTCCCCTTCGATGACAATGCGTCGTGGGAGAAAAACGCGGCCACGCTGCGCCAATTGCACACGCTGCGCGACCGGATTCGCGCACTGGAGAAGAACACACCATGAGCATCCCCACCACCACGCCCGCCATCCTCGACATCCACAAAATCCTGCAGCGCTTGCCGCACCGCTATCCGTTTTTGCTGGTGGACCGGGTGATTGCATTCGAGAAGGACAAGCGCATCACCGCGCTGAAAAACGTCACCATCAATGAGCCGTTTTTCACCGGCCATTTCCCGCACCGGCCGGTGATGCCTGGGGTGCTGATGCTGGAGGCATTGGCCCAGACTGCCGCGCTGCTGTCGTTCGAATCGCTGGGTGAGCAGCCGGACGAAAACACCGTGGTGTACTTTGTCGGCATTGACGGCGCACGTTTCAAACGGGTGGTGGAGCCAGGTGACCAGTTGATCCTGGAGGCCAGCTTGCTGCGCGCCAAGGCCGGCATTTACAAATACACCACCCGCGCCAGCGTGGACGGCCAGACGGCGGTAGAGGCCGAGCTGATGTGCACCATGCGCAAGGTGGCCTGATGTTGCCGCGACAGGTGTGGCAATGGGTTTGGCGATGAGCGCAATCCACCCCACCGCACTGGTGGACAGCCATGCCGAGTTGGCCGACAACGTGACCGTTGGCCCCTACACCGTGATCGGCCCGCACGTGCGCATTGGCGCGGGCAGCAGCATCGGTGCGCACTGCGTGGTCGATGGCCACACCAGCATCGGCAGTGACAACAGCATCTTCCAGTTCGCGTCCATCGGCGCGGCGCCGCAGGACAAAAAGTACGCCGGTGAGCCCACCCGCCTGGAGATCGGCAATAGCAACACCATCCGCGAATTTGTCACCATCAACACCGGCACGGTGCAAGGCGGTGGCCTCACAGCGCTGGGTGATGAAAACTGGATCATGGCCTACGTGCATATCGCCCATGATTGCCGGCTGGGCAGCCACACCATCATTGCCAACGCCACCCAGTTAGGCGGCCATGTGCATTTGGGGGATTGGGTCTTTCTGGGCGGCTTGTCGGGCGTGCACCAGTTTGTGCGGGTGGGCGCGCATGCGATGACCGGCTTTCAGACCCGGCTGTCGCAAGACCTGCCGCCGTTTGTCACCGCCGCTGGCAACCCGGCTGCGGCCACCGGCATCAATGCAGAAGGTCTACGCCGGCGCGGTTTCTCGGCCGAGCGCATTGCCCAGGTCAAGCAGATGCACAGGCTGCTGTACCGGCAAGGTCTGACGCTGGCCACCGGCATCACGGCAATCACGGCACTGCAAGGCCAGCTGGCTGGCAGTGAGGACGACACCGCGCTGATGCTGGGCTTTCTGGCCCAGGCTGAGCGCGGCATCGTCAGGTAGCAGCCCGGTGACCAGCGGTGCCGCACCGCTGCGGCTGGGCCTGGTGGCCGGTGAGGCCTCAGGCGACTTGCTGGGCGGCCTGCTGCTGCAAGGCCTCAAGACGCGCTGGCCTGACCTGCAAGCCGCCGGCATTGGTGGCCCCAGGCTGGTGGCACAAGGCCTGGATGCCTGGTGGCCGCATGAGCGCTTGAGCGTGTTTGGTTATGTGGACGCGCTGGCCCGCCTGCCCGAGCTGCTGCGCATCCGCCGCCAGTTGGGTGACCGGCTGCTGGCGCAGCGCCCGGCGGCTTTCATCGGCATTGATGCCCCCGATTTCAACGTTGGCCTCGAGACCCGTCTGCGCACGGCGGGCCTCAAGACCATCCACTTTGTCTGCCCGTCCATCTGGGCCTGGCGCCGTGAGCGGGTGGCCAAGCTGGCCCGCGCGGCTGACCATGTGCTGTGCCTGTTTCCGTTTGAGCCCGCGCTGCTGCAGGCCCACGGCATTGCGGCCACCTTTGTGGGCCACCCACTGGCCGACGCCATCCCGCTGCAGCCGCCGCGTGCTGCGGCCCGGGCCGCGCTGGGTTTGCCGGTTGGCGCCACCGTGGTGGCCTTGCTGCCCGGCAGCCGGCGCAGCGAGATCAGCCACATCGCCCCCCGCTTGATTGCTGCTGCCGCGCTGATGCAGGCGGCCAGGCCCGAGCTGCGCTTTGTGATGCCGGTGGTGCCGGGCTTGCGTAGCCTGGTCGATCCGCTGCTGACCCAACACCCAAAAGGCGCGTCCATCCCGGCATCCATCCAGGTTCTTGACGGCCAATCCCACGCCGCCCTGGCGGCTTGTGATGTGACGCTGATCGCCAGCGGCACCGCCACGCTGGAGGCGGCGCTGTTCAAGCGGCCCATGGTCATCACCTACCACCTGGCCTGGCTGAACTGGCAGCGCATGCAGCGCATGCGTTACCAGCCCTGGTTTGGCCTGCCCAACATCCTGGCGGGTGAGTTTGTGGTGCCCGAGCTGATCCAGGACGCCGCCACGCCGCAGGCCCTGGCGCACGAAGGCCTGGCCTGGCTGGACGACGCACCCCGCGCAGCCGCCCTGGCCCAGCGCTTTGCCGCGCTGCACCACAGCCTGCGCCAGAACACCGCCTTGAAAGCCACCGATGCCATCGCGCAAGTTCTTCAAGCTGCTTGAGCAGTTGGGGCCAGCGTGGGTGGCGCCCGGCCTGGTGGCGGGTGTGGACGAAGCCGGCCGTGGCCCGCTGGCCGGCCCGGTGGTGGCCGCAGCGGTGATCCTGGACGACTTGCAGCCCATCAAAGGGCTGGGCGACAGCAAAGTGATCAGCCCGCGCAAGCGCGAGGCGCTGTTTGATGAAATCCGCGCCCGGGCGCTGGCCTGCAGCATCGGCCAGGCCAGCGTGCAGGAGATCGATGAGCTCAACATCCTGCAAGCCACGCTGCTGGCCATGCGCCGCGCAGTGGACGGGCTGCGCATCAGCCCGCACCGGGTGCTGGTGGACGGCAACCACCTGCCGCAACTCAAGATGGCCGCAGCGGCGATTGTCAAAGGCGACGCACTGGTGCCGGCGATCTCGGCGGCGTCCATCCTGGCCAAGGTCTACCGTGACCGGCTGTGCCTGGCCTTGCATGAGGCGCACCCTGCTTACGGCTTTGCAGTCCACAAAGGCTACCCCACCGCCAATCACCTGGCCGCCCTGCGCCAACACGGGGCGTGTGATGCGCACCGCCGCAGTTATGCACCGGTGCGGGCGGTGCTGGCCCGCACATCCGGCCTGCCGGCGGACACCGGCGCCACCACACCATGACCGAGCCGCAGCAGCTCAGCTCGCGCGACAACCCGCTGCTGGTGCAACTGCGCAAGCTGGCGCGTGACCCGGTGGCTTACCGCAAGCTGGGCCTGCTGTGGTTGGAGGGTGAGCACCTGTGCAGCGCCCTGCAAGCGCGTGGCCAGCGGCCGGCCCAGGCCGTGGTTGCAGACAGCGCCTGGGCCCAGCCTGCGCTGCGCGCCCTGGCCGGCCGGGCACCCAAGATCGTGCGGCTGCCGGACGCGCTGTTTGACAGCATCAGCGGGCTGGAATCTCCCGCCCGGCTGGGTTTTGTGCTGCCGCTGCCGGCCATGCCCTCCATCCAACCCCACGCCGCCAGCGTGGTGCTGGACCGGGTGCAAGACGCCGGCAACGTGGGCAGCATCTTGCGCAGCGCGGCAGCGTTTGGCGTGCTGCAGGTGCTGGCGCTCAAGGGCACGGCGGCACTCTGGTCACCCAAGGTTCTGCGTGCCGGCATGGGGGCGCACTTTGGCCTGCAGTTGATCGAAGGCCTGGAGCCAGACGACCTGGCCACGCTGGCCGTGCCGCTGTTGGGCACCGCACTGGCCACAGACCGCTGGCTGCACACCGACGCGCTGCCCCAGCCCTGCGCCTGGGTGTTGGGGCATGAGGGCCAGGGTGTGGCCCCCGCCCTGCTGGCGCGCTGCAACCGGGTGCTGCGCATCCCGCAGCCGGGGGGTGAGGAGTCGCTCAACGTGGCTGCAGCGGCGGCGGTGTGTTTGTATGAATCGATGCGGCTGGGTGGCGTTGAAGCCCAGGCCAGCGCTGGGCCCGGCTGGCACGCCTGAGCCGTCAATCCAGGTCCACGGTGGCGAATGCCAGCGCGGGCAAATCGGCCTCGCGCAACAGCGCACCCTCCGCTTTCAGGCGCGCCGGCAGGCCAGTCGTGGGCCGTTGTGACAGGCCGGCCCCCGCCAAGGTGTTTGCCTGGTCGATACGCGCCTGGTCGATGGCCTCTCGCGGCTGCCCCAGGGCCGCAAAAGCGGCATCGGCATAGCCCACCAGCCGCAGCGCGCTGCAGGGCCGCTGCTCCAGCGCGGCGATCAGCGCGGCGTCGTCGGCCCACTGCGGCAGCAAGTCAAACTGGCGGGCCAGCGGCCAGGCGTCTTGCAGCACCACACGCGCCTCGGCGGCGCGCCCCAACGTCAACAGCGCGCCAGACAGGTTGGACAGCGCAAAGCAGCGGTGCCGTTGGTCACGCGCACCCAACAAGCCGTCCGCCAGCGCCTGTGCGGTGGCAATTGCTTCTTCACAGCGCCCCGCCACGAGTTGGGCTGCCGCGATGTTGATGCGGGCGATGGCATCGCTGGCACCGGCCTTGCGCAGCAGCGCGGCCTGTTGCAGCCGCCAGCCGATGGCGCCGTCATGGTCCTGGTCCACCATGCACAGCTGGGCCTCGATGCTGGCGCGCACCAGCAGCACCTGGGCTGGCCAGGCCGGATCTTCCGCCGCGCGTGCCGCCAGCGCCGCCGCACGCAGGTTGTTGCGGTCATTGCTGCGGTAGGCGGCAAACGCGATGACCCACAGCGCCTGGTAGGCGGTGCGGGCATCACCAGCGGCCAGCGCCAGCGCACGGGCCTGCTGCGCCCGCATGCTGGCGTGCTGGGTGCGGGTGCTTTGCCAGTGCTCGGCACAGTGCAGCAAGGCCCGCGCCAGCAACAGCGGGGCCGGTGGTGCGGTGGTGGCTTGTGCGGTGGTGGCGTGCGCAGGCTGGTCCAGCAGCGGCTCCACCTGGCGCCACAGCGCAGTGGCCTCGGCATAGCGGTGCCGGCCCAAGACCTGTGACAGCAGCGGCGCGATGGCCAGCGCCTGGGCCGGCGCGTGGCTGGTGGCCCAGGTCAGCGCGGCCTGGGCGTTGCCAATGTCGGGCGCCAGTGTGTCAATCACCGCGTTCAAGCCCTGGCGGCCGGCCAGCAAGTCAGCACAGGCCTGCTCCAGCAAGGCTTGCAGTGCGGTGGCGTGGCGGCACTGCAAGGGCGCCAGCTCACCCGATGCCAGCAGTTTTTCGCGCGCCAGCGCGTGTGGGGAATCCAGCAGCCGCAGGCGTTGCGCCGGGTCTTGCCCAACCACCACCAGCAGCGAGCGGTCCACCAGCGTGCCCAGCGCATCCAGCGCTTGCCAGGCGTCGATGGGCGGCTCGTTCGTCGCCGCAGCCCGGCTGACGCCGGGATCGGCGTCAGCCACCACCGCACGCGCCAGCGCGATGGACACCGAGCCGGTAAACACCGCCAGGCGGCGGAAGACGGTGCGTTCGGCCGGCGACAGCAGGTCGTGGCTCCAGGTCAAGGCGGCGCGCAGTGCGCGGTGGCGCGGCGGTGCGTCGCGCCGGCCTTGCGTCAGCACACGCAAGCGTTCATCCAGCGAGGCCAACAAGTCTGGCAGGCCCAACAAGGGCATGCGGGCTGCGGCCAACTCGATCGCCAGCGGTGTGCCGTCCAGCCGGGTACACAGTTCGATGATCTGCGCCACGTTGTTGGCATCCACCACAAAGCCACGGTCCACAGCCTGCACCCGCTGTGCCAGCAAAGCGACCGCGCCGTAAGCCAGTGCTGCGCTGGCATCGGTGCCGGGGGGCGGAAGCGGCAGCGGCTGCAGCCGGTACAGCGTCTCCTCGGCCACACGCAGCGGTGCCTGGCTGGTGACCAGCAGTTTCACGCCTGGCGCGCCGGCCACCAGCGCACTGGCAACACCGGCCACGCCGTCAATCAGGTGCTCGGCGTTGTCCAGGCTGAGCAGCATGCACAGCGGCGCCAGCGCCTGCACCAGGGCGGTGGTCGGGTCTCCTGCACCGGCCAGGCGCACACCCACCGCAGCGGCAATGGTCTGCGCCACGTCGTGCTGCGCGGCAACGGCGTCCAGTTCAACAAAGCACACGCCGTGGGTGTAGTTGCCGCGCCGGCCTTGCAGCAGCGTTTGCACCAGCCGGGTCTTGCCCACACCAGTGGGGCCCAAGACGGTGACCAGGGCGTTGCGCTCAACCAGCGCGGCCAGCGCAGTCAAATCAGCGTCGCGGCCCAGCAGCGCTGGCAGCGCTGTGGGCAGGTGGGTGTGTGGCGTGTGAGCGGTGTGGGGGTCAAGCGATGGGGCCGCCGGGCCGTCATTTGGCAGCGCCGTGGCGGTTTGCAGCGTTGGCGGCCCAGCTGGCAGCGGGCCGGCGGGCGTCTGAAAGCGGTAGCCATAACCAGGCACGGTGGTGATGCTGTCATTGCCCAGCACCTTGCGCAGGGCGTTGATCTGCACGCTCAGGTTGCCGTCCTCCACCACCAGCCCGGGCCACACCGCGTCCAGCAGGTTTTGGCGGCTCAACAAATTGCCGGCTGAGCGCACCAGCACGATCAGCACATCCAGCGCCCGTCCGCCCAGCGGCACGGGCGCACCGTCCAGCAGCAGGCGGCGCTCATGGGTTTGCAGCACAAAGCGGCCGATCTGCAGGCTGGAGGGCAGGGCTGCCGGCGGGACGCTCAGGTTCAGGACATGCACCTTGCTGGTTGGTGGAGGCGGCTGGCTGCAGCCGCTGCGGCCAAGCCTTGTTGGGCCGTCGATTGGCAGTGCCGATTCGCAGCGTCGATTGGCTGCCAAGCCAATTTAAAGATGCGTTAAAGACGCGCTGAAGGACAGGCCAGAACCCGACGGGAACACTGTAACGGTTGTTGCACTTCACCCACTGCCGCCAGGAGGCCCACCCCATGCTGACGCCCCACGTCCACGTTCAAGCCCGCATCAAGTCCACCGTATCGGCGCCCCGCAGGCGGCAGCGGCAGCAGCCGGCGGCTGTGTTGGCGCTGGTCGCTGGCGCTGCCGCCAGGCCGTCAGCCGATGAGGACGACCAGGACTGGCTGGACTTTTTGGCCACTGGCCTGCGCGATGAGCTGCACGCCGCCAACAACCGGGCCGGCCTGCCCTGGCTGCGGGAACCGGTGCTGCTGAGCTACTGACATGCCCCAAAGCCCGCACGACCCACTCGCCCATTGCAACACAGCCCCCCGCATGAACACCCTGTCTGGCCCTTGTTTTACCCATCTGCCCGGCGTGCAGCCAACACCCGCTCGGCTGCCGTCTGCAAGCTTGTCCAGGCTTGTGCGCCGGCTCTTGTCCCGCTTGATCCTGCTGCTCGTCGCCCTGCACAGCCCTGTCTTTGCCCAATCCACCACCGCCCCCACCTGCGCTGTGGAGGGTGGCAGTTGCGCCGTCAGCCAGGCGTCGGTGGTGCTGTATGGCAGCGACACGCGCTGGTTGGCCAAGACCACTGCGGCGGTGCAGGCCTGCAGCAACCTGGCCTTTGGCGGTGACCCGGCGCCCGGTGTTGTCAAACGCTGTGTGGTGGTGCCGCTCAAGTGCGCGAGCGAAAACGGCGTTTGCGCGCTGGCGCAAAGTTCGGTGGTGATCTACGGCGCTGATGCGCGCTGGAACGCCAAGTACTTTGATGCAGCACAGACCGTGAACTGCAACAACGCCAGCTTTGCCGACCCCGCGCCCGGCGCTGTCAAAACCTGCCGCGTGGTGCCCACCGCCATGATGAAAAAATGCGGCAACAACCAGGCCTGCTTCTCGGCCACAGCCGGTGAAGCGGGCATCAACGCCGTCTCGACGACACCCAGCGCCACGGCGTTTCGGGTCAGCGTCGGCGTGGCGTCGCAGCCCCAGTGCAACGCCATTGCCTGCATGACAGCGCCGCTGGCCGCTGTCACCTTGTCTGACCCGACGGTGGTCAAGGGCGACCCGGTGGTGGTGGGCGCCAGCGTGTCCAACGGCACCTTGACCAGCACCATCAACTGGATGTTTGCCGAGCTGCAAATCTACAAAACGCCGATGTGCTGGCGCGCCACCTATGACCGGGGCATTGGCATTGCGCCCGACAACTGCGGTGGCAAGCAGCAGCGCGGCGCCCTGTGTTACGACCAGTGCCGCAGCGGCTACAGCGACCACGGCACGCTGACCTGCTCGACCAACTGCCCGTCCGGCTACACCGATACCGGCGCCCTGTGCCACTACAACGGCAGCGCCAGCTACTCACCCGTGCATTGGGACAACTGCAAAAGCCGCGCCCCAAAATGGCTTGGCGGCGGTTGTGTTGGTGGCACGGTGGAAGACAGTTGCCGCAGCGGCTACCACAAAACGGCCTCGATGTGCTACCTGGACGTGCCCGCCGGCATGAGCGGCAGCGCGCTGGACCCGATGAAGGGCACGTACAACCTGTCGCCGTCCACGCCCAGTTGCAACAGCAACCGCGATCTGCAAGCCGGCCTGTGTTACCTGCCGCAGCGCAACGGCTACACCTGCAATGCCACCGTCTGCGGCGCCACCTGCGCCGCCGGCACCAGCACCTGCGGGCCAGGCGCTTGCGCCAGCAGCAAGAGCAGCTGTGTTGAGGGCATCACCAACATGGTGGTGTCGCCCTTGATCGTGATTGCCGGCGTGGTGACTGAAGAAGCCGCATCAACTGCAGTTGCAGAGACCAAAGCGTCGATCAGGGCGGTGAAGCTGGCCAATGACATGGCCGACACGGGTGGCCTGGCGCTGGCCATCAAAGGTGTGGCGGACGCGACTGAAAACCTGATGCTGATCGCTGAATCCGACATCGCCAAGATCAGCACCGCCGAGATCGGCGCAGCAATCGCCGCCAAGTACGGCCGTGGCACACCCAACTACAAAGCCATTGCCCGCAAGTGGACGCAGGTCTACATCGCCATCAGCGCCGCCGAACTGGCCCAGGCCTTTGCTGACGTGGCCATTGCCGCCACCGACGTGACCGGCATCGTTGGCACCATCCAGGCGTTTGACCTGCATGTCTGCGGCCAGCACAGCACCATGCCGTGATTGCCGGTGGATGGGGCAGGGCGCCGGCAGCGGCGCCCTGCCAGCCATCAAGCCATCAAGCCGGGCGGGCCATCTTGCGCAAGGTGGGCAGGCCCACACCGGCGGCATCAAAGCCACCGTCTACCGCCAGCACCTGGCCGTTGATATAGCTGGCCGCACTGCTGCATAAAAAGCCCACCGCGTTGGCAATTTCCGCGGTGCTGCCGTAGCGCTCCAGTGGAATCACATCGTGGTAGTCACTGCGGATGGCCACGCTATGCACCAGCTTGGCCATCTCGGTGTCCACCGGGCCCGGCGCCACGCAGTTGACGCGGATGCCCACGGTGCCCAACTCGGTGGCCTGTTGCTTGGTGAGGTGGATCTACGCGGCGTTGCTGGTGCCGTAAGCCTCCCGCAGCGTGCTGGCGCGCAGGCCCGAGATGGACGCAATGTTGACCACCGCGCCGCCACCCGTCTTCAACATCACCGGCGCAATGGCCTGGGTACACAAAAATGGCCCGTTCAGGTTGGTGCCCAGCACCGTCTGCCACTCCTCGAACGTGGTCTCGCCAATCGGCTTGAACACCGCCACGCCGGCGTTGTTGACCAGTGCATCAATGCGGCCAAAGCGGGCCACCACTTGCGCGGTGGCGCTGGCCACCTGGTCGGGCTGCGACACGTCACAAGGCAGGGCCAGCACCCGCTCGGGGTCGGCCAGCGCAGCGTTGGTCGCGCGCAGGGTGGCGGCATCCACATCCCACAGCGCCACGCGGTGGCCATGGGCCAAAAACCACTGCGCCACGGCCAGGCCGATACCACGTGCTCCGCCAGTGACCACGGCAACTGGGGTGCAGGAAGAGGTTGATGTCATGCGTTGCGTCCTGAGCGGATTGGGTATGGGGGTTTTGCGGCAGCAGTCTAGGAGCCTGTCGGGCTTGGGGAACGTCGGCTGCGAAACGGCCTCAGCGGTCCATTTTTTACCGGCTTTTTGTCCCATAGTTGAACTATGGGCCTGCAAATCCGGCAAAAACTGTCCTCGCTGGGGCCGTTTCTCGC
>JANPOW010000112.1:0-18228 GCA_031428185.1 Betaproteobacteria bacterium
GAGGGCATGTCGCTGGAGGACAAGCGCAGCCTGCTCGACTGGGTCATCCGTCCGGCGTTGCGGGGGGTGGCCGGTGTCGCCGACGTGAACGCACTTGGCGGCAAGGTGCACAGCTTCGAGGTGCTGACCGACCCCGCAAAGCTGGGGGCCGTGGGCCTGTCCACCGCCAAGCTCAAGGCCGCCATCGAAGCCAACAACCGCAACGACGGTGCCGGCCGTCTGGGCGAAGGCGGCGAAGTGTTGCTGGTGCGCAGCGAGGGCAGCGTGAAGACGCAGGACGACCTGCGCGCCATCATCGTCGCCAGCAAGGACGGCCGCACGATCCGCCTGGACGACGTGGCGACCGTGCGTGACGGCTCGGTCACGCGCTACGGCGTGGTCACCCAGGACGGCCGCGGCGAGGCCGTCGAAGGCCTGGTACTGGGCCTGGCCGGCGCCAACGCGCAAAAGGTCGTCGAGGGCGTGACGAAGAAGCTGGCCGAGATCCAGCCGGCGCTGCCCAAGGGCGTCGAGCTGAAGGTGTTCTACAACCGCGCCGGGCTGGTGGAAAAGGCGGTCGGCACGGTGTCGAAGGCTTTGCTCGAAGCCACGCTGATCGTGCTGGTGCTGCTGGGTGCCTTCCTCGGCAACGTGCGTGCCGCCGTGGCCGTGGCCGTGGTGCTGCCGCTGGCCGCACTGGCCACCTTCATCCTGATGCGGTTGGCCGGTATGTCGGCCAATCTGATGAGCCTGGGCGGCTTGGCCATCGCGCTCGGCATGCTGGTGGACGCGGCCGTGGTGGTGGTCGAGAACGTGGTGCAGCACCTGGCGAACTACAACAAGGCGGACAGCAGCAAGGGCCGGCTGCCGCGCCTGCACATCGTGTTCCGTGCGGTGCGCGAAGTGTCGGTGCCTGTTGCGGCCGGCATCCTCATCATCATCACGGTGTTCCTGCCGCTGCTCACCTTGCAAGGCCTGGAAGGCAAGTTCTTCGTGCCGGTGGCGATGACCATCGTCTTCGCGCTGATCGCCTCGCTCGTCCTGTCGCTGACGGTGATCCCGGTGCTGTCGTCCTTCCTATTGAAGCAGGTCTCGCACGAAGACCCGTGGCTGCCGCGCCAGCTGCTCAAGCTCTACACACCGACGCTGGCCTGGGCGCTGCGCCGCCAGATGGTGGTGTTTGCCGTGGCCGGCGCGATGCTGGTGGGTGCTGCCGCCGTGTACCTTTTCGTCGGCAAGACCTTCATGCCCGAGATGGACGAGGGCGACATCATCGTCGGCATCGAGAAACTGCCCTCGATCAGCCTGGAAGAAACCGCCGCGCTGGACCTCATGGTTCACCGGGCGCTGATGAAGAACATCCCCGAGATCACCGGCGTGGTGGCACGCGCCGGTTCCGACGAGATCGGCCTCGACCCGATGGGGCTGAACCAGACCGACACCTTTCTGGTGCTCAAGCCGCGCGAGGAATGGAAGCTGGCGAACAAAGAGGCCTTGATTGCCAAGATCCGCACCGTGCTCGACCAGATGCCCGGCATCAGCTACAGCTTCACGCAGCCGATCGATATGCGCGTGTCGGAAATGATCATCGGCGTGCGCGGCGACGTGGCCGTCAAGGTCTTCGGGCCCGACCTGAAAACGCTGAACGAATTGGCTGGCCAGGTCGAGGCGGTGATGAAGAAGGTGCCGGGCAACCAGGACGTGTACACGGTCGAAAACGACGGCGTGCAGTACCTGCGCGTGGCGGTGGACCGGCAGGTGGCCGGCCGGTATGGACTGTCCGTTGAAGATGTGCAGGACGCGCTGCGGGTGCAGATAGAAGGCCAGCGTGCGGGCACGGTGATCGACGGCAACCGGCGCATCCCCATCGTGCTGCGCGGGCCCGACGCGGTGAAGGTCTCGCCGGCCGAGTTCGCGTCACTGCGCATCACCGCGGCCGACGGGCAGAGCATCCCCTTGCAGACGCTGGCGAAACTGGCGCGCGAGACCGGCCCGGTGAAGATCGACCGCGAGATGGGCAGCCGCTACAGCGTTGTCATTGCCAACGTCACCGGGCGTGACCTGGTGGGCTTTGTCGAGGAAGCCAAAGCCGGCGTCGCGGCGGCCGTGAAGCTGCCCATCGGCTACACCGTCACCTGGGGCGGCCAGTTCGAGAACCAGCAGCGTGCCGCTGCGCGCCTGACGCTGGTGGTGCCGCTGGCACTCGGCTTCATTTTCATCATCCTCTTCACCACCTTCGGCTCGGTGCGGCAGGCGCTGCTGGTGCTGTCCAACATCCCGTTCGCGCTGGTCGGCGGCATCGTGGCACTTTGGGTCACGGGTGAATACCTGTCGGTGCCGGCCTCGGTCGGCTTCATTGCGCTGCTGGGCATCGCCGTGCTCAACGGCGTGGTGCTGGTGAGCTACTTCAACCAGCTGCATGCCGAAGGCCTGCCGCTGCTGGACTGCGTGACCGAAGGCGCCAAGCGGCGCTTGCGACCGGTGCTGATGACGGCCTCGATCACGGCCTTCGGTCTCATCCCGCTGTTGTTTGCGACCGGGCCGGGTTCGGAGGTTCAGCGCCCGCTGGCCATCGTCGTCATCGGCGGGCTCATCAGCGCCACCGCGCTGACCTTGATCCTGCTGCCCATCCTGTACCTGCGCTTCGGGCAGCCCAGCGTTGAAACCAACCCGAGCAGCGCGCGGACCGCGACGGAGCCGAACCATGTCTAAGCACTGCCTGACGATCATTTGCTCGCGCGAGGTCGAAGACAAGCTGCTCGACACCCTGCTGACAAGTGTGGCGGGCGCGGTCTTCACCAGTACGCCCACGTTCAGCCACGGTACCGCGCAGGGCCGCATGTCGAACCTGGAGAAGGTGATGGGCCGCAGCCGGGCGGTGCAGGTGCAGATCGTCACGAGCGACGAAGAGCTGGGCTTGCTGATCGAGGTGCTGAAGCTGCGCTTCAAGGGCACCGGGCTGCGCTACTGGGCCACGCCCTTGTCCACCGAAGGAGAAGTCGCATGAGGCGCTCGATGCAGTGGGCCGTGGTCGCGGTGTGGCTGGCCACCGCCGGGGTCGCGGGCGCGGAAAGCCGCCCGACACCGCCCGACCTGCCGCCCACGGAACTGGCCCGCGACAGCATCGACCAGGACCCGGCCGTCGTTGAGGCCCGACGGGCGTTGGCAGCCAGCCGGCACGGCGCGGCGGCGCTGCGTTTGGGGCCGCACGAATGGACCACCAAGCTGTCGGCCCAGCGCCGGCGGTACGAAAACGCCGGCACTTCCGGCGAATGGATGGCCGCGCTGGAACGCACGATCCGTATCGGCGGCAAGGCCGAGATCGACGCCCGGCTGGCCGACAACGAGTTGCTGACGGGCCAGGCGCGCATCGGCGAGGCCCGGCACGGGGCGGCGCGCGCGCTGGCCGACCTGTGGATCGACACGCTGGCCACCGGCCGGCAGCGCGAGCTGTGGGCCGAGCAGCTGGGCTTTGCGCAGGCCAGTCACGACGCGGTCGAGAAACGCCGCAAGGCGGGCGACGCTTCGATGCTCGACGTGAACGTGGCACGCGCCGACCTCATCGAGGTGCAGCGACAACTGAATGCCGCGTCCACCGCGCAGGCCAAGGCCAGGGCCAAACTGGAGGTGCGCTTCCCGACCCTGAAGCACGCGGCCCAGCCCCTCGCCGAGCCCACCGAGCTTTCGATGACGCTGCCGCAGTGGCGGGAACGCATCCTGGCTGAAAGCGATCCCGTCAAGATTGCAGAAGGCCAGCTGAAGAAGGCCGAACTCAGCGCTGCACGATCGAAGGCCGACCGCATTCCCGACCCGACGGTGGGCGTGTATACCGCGTCGGAGGCCTTCCGTAACGAGAGGGTCATCGGCATCAGCCTCAGCATTCCGCTCGCAGGCAGCTACCGCAGCGAGCGCAGCCAGCAGGCCTTGCAAGAGGCCGAAGCCGCACGCGCGAGGGTCGACCGCCAGCGGCGCGACGAGGAGGCGGAAGTCGTCGAAGCCTATGTCGAAGCCACCGGCGCCCTGGCGCGCTGGCGGCTGGCCTCGCAGGGCCTGTCGGCGACGCGCGACAACGCACGGCTGACGCAGCGCGCGTATGCGCTGGGCGAGGCCGACCTGCAGTCGCTGCTGCTTGCACGCCGGCAGTCGCTCGACGCCGCCACCGCCGCAGAGCAAGCGCGCGTCGAGGCCCTGCGCTGGCACTACCGGCTGCTCGTCGACGCGCACCTGATCTGGGCGCTGGAGGACGACTGATGCCGCAGAAATCGATCTTTCGATTGGCCTGGGGCACGCTGCTGTTGGCACCGATCCTGGCCGCAGCGCATGGCATCTCGGATGCCGACAAGCAGCGCATGCTTGAGGGGGCTATTGGCAGTACGTTGGCCTCGGCGCCTCGCACCTGCTCACGGGTTACGACCACCTGCTGTTCCTGTTCGGCGTCGTGTTCTTCCTGACCACGTTCAGGGACATCGCCAAGTTCGTCACCGCGTTCACACTGGGCCACTGCATCACGCTGATCTTCGCGACCTTTCGGCAGATCACCTGGATCTACTTCTTCGTCGATGCCTTGATCGAACCACCTTTGGCAAACCGGTGCCACTACCCAATCTTGGCGAGTTGCGAGGTGGACCACCAAGAACGTCAGTTGGAAACTTCTTTGTACGCCGGCACGGGTCTTTGCCGGCTTTGTTGGCCAGTTGGGCAATTGGCAACTTGGTCAAAGCGACCACTTGCTCAAGAGCGCAAGACTGCCTGGAGTGGGCGTGGCCGGTCGCGTGTCGAGCAGCAAAAGAGTGCGACAACAAGTGCCCTCGAACTTGTAACGGCTGCCAAAAAAGCCCTGAAATCCCGACAGACCTTATTCCCACCGAACACTGCGTGCCACAAGCCCGCGCCGGTCATTCGACCGTCACGGACTTGGCAAGGTTGCGTGGCTTGTGGTTTCGGCCGGCGCTGCGCGCCTTAACTTGGCTGCGCCAAGTTAGCCTGCACCGCAAGCCCAGCAACTTGGCGCGCCTGCGGCGCTGGCGCTGCGCGCCACAAGCGCGCAACCGTCATTCGACGGTCACGCTCTTGGCCAAGTTTCTGGGCTTGTCCACATCCGTGCCGCGTGCACACGCGGTGTGGTATGCCAGCAATTGCAGCGGCACCACATGCAGGATCGGGGACAGCGCGCCGTAGTGCTCGGGCATGCGGATGACATGCACGCCGGGTTCGCTGACGATGTGGGTGTCTGAGTCGGCAAACACAAACAGCTCACCACCGCGTGCACGCACTTCTTGCAGGTTGCTTTTCAGCTTCTCCAGCAGTGCGTCATTCGGCGCGATGGTGACCACCGGCATGGCCGATGTCACCAGCGCCAGCGGGCCGTGCTTGAGCTCACCGGCCGGGTAGGCCTCGGCGTGGATGTAGCTGATCTCCTTCAACTTGAGCGCACCCTCCAGCGCAATCGGGTAGTGCAGGCCACGGCCCAGGAACAGCGCGTTTTCCTTGCGTGCAAAGTCAGCGGCCCAGGCGATGACTTGGGGCTCCAGCGCCAGCACCGCCTGCACTGCAGCCGGCAGGTGGCGCAAGGCCTTGATGTGCTGGGCTTCTTGGGCGTCAGTCAGCCGGCCGCGTAACTGCGCCAGGGTCAGCGTCAACAAGAACAAGGCCACCAACTGGGTGGTGAAGGCTTTGGTGGACGCCACACCAATCTCCACGCCGGCATGCGTCAGGAAGTTGAGCTTGCATTCACGCACCATGGCACTGGTGGCCACGTTACAGATGGTCAGCGTGTTCGTCATGCCCAGGCTGCGGGCGTGTTTGAGCGCGGCCAGTGTGTCGGCCGTCTCGCCACTTTGGCTGATGGTGACCACCAGCGTGCGTGGGTCAGGCACGCTGTCGCGGTAGCGGTATTCGCTGGCGATCTCCACGCTGCAGGGGATGCCGGCAATGCTCTCCAGCCAGTACTTGGCCGTGCTGCCGGCGTAATAGCTGGTGCCGCAGGCCAGGATCAGCACCCGGTCGATGGCCTTGAACATGGCGTGTGCACTGTTGCCAAACAGCTCAGGCGTGATGCCGGCCACCGCCTCCAGCGTGTCGCTGATGGCGCGCGGCTGCTCAAAAATCTCTTTCTGCATGTAGTGCTGGTAGGGGCCCAGCTCGGCCGCGCCGGTGTGGGCATGCACCGTGCGCACCTCACGCTTGACGCGATCAAAGCTGCCGTCGGGCTGGCGCGTGCTGATCCAGTGCTTGCCCAGCTGCAGGTCCACCACGTCGCCTTCTTCCAGGTAGACGATCTGGTCGGTGACGCCGGCCAGGGCCATGGCGTCGGACGCCAGAAAGGTCTCGCCCTGGCCTTCAAAACTGCCAACCCCCAGCACCAGCGGGCTGCCTTCACGCGCGCCCACCACCCGGTGCGGCTCATCGCGGCAGAACACCGCGATGGCATAAGCGCCTTTCAGCCTTGCAGTGGTGCGCTGCACGGCGTCAAACAGGTCACCGTCGTACAACTGATGCACCAGGTGGGCGATCACCTCGGTGTCGGTCTGGCTCTCGAAGACATAGCCTTTGTTTTGCAGCTCAGCGCGCAATTCGTCATGGTTTTCGATGATGCCGTTGTGCACCAACGCAATGCGATCGCCTGAAAAATGCGGGTGGGCGTTGTGCATGGCCGGCACACCGTGGGTGGCCCAGCGGGTGTGGGCAATGCCGGTGCCACCCTGCACATCGTCCTGGGCAATCTGGGCGCCCAGCTCAGCCACCCGGCTGGTGCTGCGGGTGCGGCGCAGCTGGCCGCCCTGGTGCACGGCCACGCCGCAAGAGTCGTAACCGCGGTATTCCAAGCGTTTCAGGCCCTCGATTAGGACCGGGACGATGTTGCGGCTGCTGACCGCTGCGACGATGCCACACATGATGTTTGCTTCCTTTGGCTGCAATGCAGGCGCGCATCGTAGTCAGGGCGTCAAGAAATTGGCGTGCAAAATTCATCTACTAAAGAAATTCATCCACACACCAATCTTTTAAAGCAAGATAATTTCATTTCACTTGTGATTTTGGCGAAAAACCATGCCTGAACCCCTGGACGACATTGACCTGCGCCTGCTGACCCTGTTGCAGGCTGACTGCGCGCGCGCCAACCAGGCTTTGGCCGAGGCCGCGTTTGTGTCGCCCGCCACCGCCCTGCGCCGGGTGCGCCGGCTGGTGGAGAGCGGGGTGATCGAGCGCCAGGTGGCCATCGTGGCGCCAGCCCTGGTGGGGGGCCTCAGCGCCGTGGTTGAGCTGACGCTGGACCACCAGGGCGCCGAACACCTGGCCGCATTTGAGGCCCGCGCCGTGGCCGAGCCCGCGGTGCAGCAGTGCTACCGCGTCTCGCCCGGGCCTGATTTCATGCTGGTGCTGTGGCTGGCCGACATGGCCGGCTACCACGCGCTGGTGCAGCGGCTGTTCACCCAAGACGCCAATGTGCGCAACGTCAAGAGCTTTTTTGTCACCCACCGGGGCAAGTTTGAGCCGGCGGTGGGCTTGGGGCGGGCGGCGGGTTGACGCGCTGGCCGTCTGGCTGGGCTGGCAGATCAGAAGGCTGATTTCACCAGCCCGGCAACGGTGGCCAGAAAGCACAGGCCGATCGCAAGCACGGTCAGGATGTTGCCCAGGGCACGCTTGCCTGGCTGCTGCACATAGCCCTTCCAGCACACCAGCCGGCCGGCCAAAAACAGCACACCCGCCGCCGCAACAAACTGCGGGCGCCAGAACTGGGCGGCGGTGACCATCAACGGCAACATCAATACCAGGCGCGCTTGCGTATTGAGGTGCACCCGCACCAGGCGCTCAAAGCTTTCAGGGCCGGTCATGGCCGGGGCAGCCACCTGGAAGGTGCTTCGGCCTGCGGGTTGTCGCGCACGCCGCGCGCGGGCCACAGCGTCAGTGCAGCGGCAAAGGCGTCGGCCAGTGCGTCTTCGGCACCGGCAAGGTCACTTTGAGCATGGTGGCCGTGCTGCTGGGCCGCAGCCAGTCGGGGGTGACAAAAACGCCAGCGTCCTTGCGGGACTGGGTATAGGCCTCGAAGGCGGCCTTGACTTGCTGCAGTGCGGGTGCCGGTGCGCTGGCCATCCGGGCTTCGTCGTTGTAGAGGAACAGGGTGTATTTCATGGTGGGTCTCGGGCTTGGAGCGGTTTGCTCATCCACATGACGGGTTCACAGCCGTGCAATCGACAACCGCCGGCCATAAAACCTTCCGCCCGATCAGGGTGGCGCCGCAGTGGCCACGATGGTGATGGGCTTGAGCCCGTCCAGGCTGTTGCTTCGGCCGTCAAACGTGAAGCTGTAGCGGTACACCAGCACCTTGCCGGGTGTATTGGGCACCGGCACGTCAAAGCGATAGGTCAGCCCGGCGTCGGGCCCGCTGTCCACCTGGCGCGCGGGCCAGTCTTGCCAGCCGGGGCCGTCACCATCGCGCACGTGCAGATGCACATCGTGGTAACGGCCTGCGGCCGCGCCACCCGCACCCCACACCGCCAAGCGCAAGCTGAGTTTGGCGGTGCCACCGGCAAGGGCCTGCTCAGGCGCTTCTTGGTAGGCCGCGCCGGCGCCCGGCAAGCGCGGGCGTTGCGCCCAAAGCCCGCCAAGCAACGCGCCGGCCAGCACGGCCAGGCCCAAGCCGACCCAGATGCGGCGCCGCACCGTGCCAGTCAGCGACGGCCCGTGGCCGGCGTCAGGCCGTGCAGGCTGGCCACCGCTTGCGGGTCAGCCGACACGCCAAGCAACTGCTTGATGGCGTCGCTGCCAATGGCCAGGTCGGAGTCGATCTGGCCGTCTGGCCCCAGCCGCAGCGCGCTGGGCGTGGCAATCACGCCGTACAGCGTGTTGACCTCAAAAGCACTTTGCACCAGCACCTGGTCCGGCTGCAGCGCATTGAACTTGCCGCGGTTGGCGTCAACGCTGCCGCTGCTGATCACCAACAGCTTGTCGCGGCCGGCCCGCTGCAGCCAGGTTGGCAACTCGGCAATCAAGTCCCGGCAGGGCGCGCAGTCGGCACTGACAAACAACAGCAGCAGCGGTTTGCGCTCAGCCAATTGCGACTGCAGGCTGATTTGCCGGCCCGACAGGGCTGGGGCCACAAACAAGGGTGCGGTGCTGCCGCGTGGTGGCACCTGGCCGCTCAGCAGTTGGCCGGTGGCCGGCACACCCAGGCCTTGCAGCTTGAGCTCCAGGTTGTCGATTTTCAGCAGCACCCGGCCGTGCTGGCGCGTCAGGTGCAGCAGCAGCCAGAACTGGATGGCAACCAGCACACCCAGCACGGCCATCACCAGGTTGCTGGCCTGTGCCTGGCCCAGCCCCATCACCGTGATGGCCAAAAGCCCGGGTGCCAAGGTGTCGGCACCAGCCCAAACCAGCACGGCAGCGCAGGCGGTGAACAGCAGGTCACGCACCGCCGTGGCTGTGGTGATGGGCCGTGAGCGCACCTGACCAAAACAATTGCAACTGGGCCGCTGGCCGCGCAGCAGCGCCAGACTGACTGCCACCGTGAAGCTGCCCAGCAGCAACACCGCCACGGCGGCCGCCAACCACGCCAGCCGAGGCAGCAGCAGTGCGGCGGCCAAGGCCAACTCAAGCCAGGGCAGCCAGCGCGCCACCTGCCGCGAGGCGGCTTGCGGGACGCCAAAGTCAACCAAGGACTGCGCGACGGCCGATGCGTCCTGCAGCTTGGAGAAGCCGGCCAGTGCAAAAACGCCAAACACCAACCAGCCACAAACAATCAAGATCAAATCCATGGCGTGTCCTTTTGTGGCTTTGGCCTTGTGGTGTTCGCAGTGCTTGTCACTGCCAGCCCGCAGTGGTCAGCACCGGTTTACCGGTGGACGCCAAACTGCCGCGTTGTACCGCCGATGCCCCGTTGACCACAAAACAAGGCCGGATGCAGATCGCCGAGCCACCGCAGCAGGTGACGTTGACGCAGGCCCAACCGGCCGGGCAATTGGCGCTGGACGCGCAGCCACTGAGCCCGGCGCAGGATTGCGGCAGGTGGCAGAAGCCTTTGCCTTCGATGGTCTGGAAGCAAACGCAGCCCGGGTCTTGGCAACTGGGCAGTGACGAGCAGGTACCACCCGGGCAGGTGGGGCACGGTTGGGTACCGCAGCAGTCACAACCGGCTTGCTGGGCCGCCGTGAAGGCATCACCGCCAAAGTTGTTGACGGCCTGGAAATACGAACTGGCCATGCTGTTGCAACTGGCACGCTTGACCCGATTGACGTCCACGCTGACCCCCAGAATGACGCGGATGTCGGGTGGGTAGGCGGCGTCGCACGAGGTGTGCAGGCAGGTGCCAAAGTTGCCATCACAGCCGCCCCTGGCGTTGTTGCAGGCGCCGTAGCAGCAATCGTGCGTGTTGCAGCAGCCCAAGAAGCTGGCCGAGCCAAAGCCGTTGGGGTAGGCCGTGCCACCCGCCGGGCCGCAGCCGTTGGGCACGCAGGTATAGCCGGGGTGTACCACCTTGTTGGGGCAGGCCGCCAGATTGGCCACCGGGTGCTTGGGCTTGACCCCTGTGGGGGTGCAGCATTGCAGGGCCGGGTCATAAAGCTGGCGCCCGCACAGGCAATCGGCGGCGGCACGCGCTTCACGCAGCCCCAAGTCACCCAGCAGCGCGCCAAACATGCCCAGCACCGACACCTTGACCACCTGGCGCCGCGAGGTCTGGCTGCCCAGCGAGCGGGTGAAGTTGTCAAAAGCGCTGTCGGCGGCGTCGGGCTCGGGGCTGTCCAGCACGGGCTGGATTGCGGCCGCGCCCTGGCCGTCGGCGCCGCCGAAAGCCCGCGTCAGTTCGGCCAGCCAGGCGTTGAGTGCAAACATGCGTCGCTCCAGTTCGAGGTGTGTGCAGGCCGCTTCAGGCGAACCTGTTGGGCGTGAGCGTGTAGTCGCCAGCGTTCAGGCCGGCATCGTCGGTACTGTGGTTCCAGCCGCCGATGCTGGACGCGGTGGCCTCAGAGCCCAGCCGTGGGCTCATCAACTGAAAGCCCGCCAGCGCCGCACCAGGCGCCACCTGGTTGGGGTAGGGCAGCACGTAGTCGGCGGCGGTCCACAGCACGTAGGTGGCGTTGTCGGTGTCCACCTGCCAGCCGGCCGGGATGCCGGTGACCGTGACCGGTGCAAACACCGTCAGGGCCAGGCTGGCGATGAACTGGTTGCTGCCGCTGGCCTCGGTATTGACCAGCTTGTAGTTCCAGTAGTTGGTGCTGGTGCTGACATCCACCCGCGCACTCAGCGTGGCCTCTGCCGGCACGGTGACCGCAGGCAACTGCACATAACGGTTCAGCGTCAAGCCGTAAACCACACCGTTGACCACGTAGCTGCCACGCACGGTGAGCAAGTAGCGGTTGCCCACCACCAGGCCAGCATCAGAAAAGCGCGCCGCAAAGCGGGTGGTGTTGGACGCGGCCAGTTGGCCCACCACGATGGGAAAGCCCACCGGGTTGCTGCGCTGCGCGCTGCCCAGGCTGATGTTGGTGCACAGCAGGCTGACGAGACCGATGTCGCCGACGTTCATGACGGGGATGTTGAGGCGGACCGCGCCCGCCACATGGATGACCGTGGGGTTGCCCAGGATCAGGGTGGCGGCGACGGGTGACAGGGTGGCGGCCATGTGGGTGTCCTAAGCAGGTTGATGGGCAGGCGGCATCGAGGTGCTGGTGGTGCCGCGCCGGCGGCCAGCGCGCAGCGCCAGTGCCAGCGCGGTCAGGCCGAGTGCCAGGCTGCTCGGCTCGGGAACACCGACCGCACCGTTGATGGTGACCGTGACGGTGGCCGCATCGCTGAAGTTGCCAGAGAAGTCAAAGCCGAAAAACTCGATGCCATAACTTGCACCGGCCACGGCATCGGGCAGCACCGTGATCTCAAACAAGGCCAGCAGCGCTGAGGTGCTGCGGTCGGGCAGCGTCAGGTCAGGGTCACCCAGCAACTGGGTGGTCAGCAAGGCCAGCGCCGGGTAGCCGCTGAAGTTGAGCCCCAAGTCGGTGGTCTGCAGTGGTGCCCCGGTGACGTTGGTGACCTTGCCAA
Organism: Betaproteobacteria bacterium; assembly: GCA_031428185.1. Lineage (GTDB taxonomy): Bacteria > Pseudomonadota > Gammaproteobacteria > Burkholderiales > Burkholderiaceae_C > Pseudaquabacterium. The sequence continues at coordinate 12,010 of JANPOW010000112.1, forward strand.
ACACCGTGACGCTGTCGCCCACGCCCAGTTGCACGGCGGTGATGTTGGGCAGGATTTGCAGCGGCCCAGCCTGGGCCGGCAGCGCCAGGCACAGCCACAAGGCCGCCAGCAACGCACGCCACGTTGTCATCACCGCGTTTCGGTCCATCATCTCTCCCCGGTTTGTTGGGAAACATGCTAGCCCGGCGGTGGAGCGGCCGGTGGCCGGCCCGGCAGCGATGTGTAACTTGGGGTTTCAGAATCCGGCCTGCGCCGGATTCGAATTAGGGGTGCAGGCGGGCAAGTGGTGCTGGCCGAGCGCCAGCGCCGCGCCTATCAGGCCATCTGAGCGGCCGACCCGGTGACCCGCCAGACCACATCACCCACGTCATCGGCCACCAGCAAGGCACCGTCAGCCGCCAGCGCCACGCCCACCGGCCGGCCGTAAGACACCCGCTCATCGGGTGCCAAAAAGCCGCTCAGGATGTCACGCGGCGGGCCCGATGGCTTGCCGCCCTCAAACGGCACCAGCACCACCTTGTAGCCACTGAGCTTGCTGCGGTTCCAAGAGCCGTGCTGGCCAATCACCATGCCCTCGGGGTAGCCGGGCAGGGTGCCGGCCGGCAGCCAGCACAGGCCCAGTGACGCGGTGTGGCCGCCCAGCGCGTAGTCAGGCGTGCGGGCGCGCGCCACGGCGGCCGGGTCTTGCGGCACGCGGTCGTCCACCGTCTGGCCCCAGTAGCTGTAGGGCCAGCCATAAAAGCCGCCGTCGTGCACGGTGGTCAGGTAGTCGGGTGGGGTTTCGTCGCCCAGGCCGTCGCGCTCGTTCACCACTGTCCACAGGGCGCCGCTGTGCGGCTGCCAGGCCAGGCCCACCGGGTTGCGCAAGCCCGAGGCAAAGACCCGGCTGCTGCCGCTGGCCACATCAAACTGGTAGATGCAGGCGCGCCCTTGTTCGATGTCCAGGCCCCCCTCGCCGATGTTGCTGAACGAGCCCACGCCCACGTACAGGTGGCGCCCGTCCACGCTGGGCAGCAGGCTGCGGGTCCAGTGGCCGCCGGGCTTGAAGCTGGCCAACGGGCGCCCTGGCGCCGTGATGCGGGTGGCGCCGGTGGTGTACGGAAAGGACACCAAGCCGTCGGTATTGCCGACATAAAACGTGTCGCCCAGCAGTGCCATGCCAAAAGGCTGGCGCAGGCCGTCCAGCAGGGTGTGGCGGATCTCGGCCACGCCGTCACCGTCGGCATCCCGCAGCAGGGTGATGCGGTTCGGGCTGTCGCCCACAGCCGCCGCGCGCCGCATGGTGCTGACCATGGCATGGCCAAACAGGGTTTTGACCGGCCCGGGGTTGAACAAGGCCTCGGCCACCGTGACATCGCCGTTGGGCAGCACGCTGATCCAGCGCGGGTGCTTCAGGCCGCTGGCAAAGGCGTTGACCTGCAGGCCGGGCGCGGCTGTGGGCAACTGCCCTGCTGCCCAGCCCTGCGCGGTGGGCATCTTGAGGGTGGGGATGCTGCCCTGCGGCTTGCCCTGCGGGATGGTGGGTGTTGCACCCACGGCCTGCGCTGGCACGCTGCCTTGCAAGCGCCGCCACAGGATGGCGGCGTCGCCCACCAGGGCCACCATTTGGGCAAAGCTGCTGGACAAACTCATGGTATTTCTCCGGTTGTGTGCTTGGTGCCCAGCCTGGCAGGCCGGCGGATGGCGCGCTCAAGACCGCAACAGCGCCAGCCCTTTGAGGTATTCCCCCTCAGGGAACTCGATGGTGGTGGGGTGGTCACACGCCCCCTCCAGCCGCTGCAGGATGACCGCGTTGACACCCGCGTCCAGCCCGGCGCCGGCCACGATCTTGTGGAACAGGTCGGCACTGATGCCACCCGAGCAACTAAAAGTCAGCAGCAGCCCACCCGGGGCCAGCAGCATCAGCGCCAGGCGGTTGATGTCTTTGTAGGCCCGGGCGGCGCGCTCTGCGTGGGCGGCGGTGGGGGCAAATTTGGGCGGGTCCAGCACGATGGCGTCAAAACGCCGGCCGGCCTGCAGCGCCTGGCGCAGCCAGGTGTTGACATCGGCATCGGCAAACGCCACCGCGCCACTGTCCAGCAGCCCACCAAACCCATTGCGGTGCACGTTGTCGCGCGCCAGCGCCAGCGCCGGGCCGGATGAATCCACACTGGTCACCTGCTGGGCGCCACCGGCCAGCGCGGCCACGCTGAAGCCGCCCGTGTAGCTGTAGCAGTTGAGCACGTTACGGCCGCCCAACTGGCGCACCAGGCTGGCAAACAGGCGGCGGTTCTCGCGCTGGTCCAGGTAGTAGCCGGTCTTGTGGCCGGTGGCCACGTCCATTCCAAGCATCCAGCCGTGTTCGCTGATCACCAGGTCAGTGGCGCCGCTGCCGCGCAGCCAGCCGCTGCGGGCTGGCAGGCCCTCGCGGGTGCGGGCGCTGGTGTCGGACCGCTCGTACACCGAGCCCAGGCCGGTGGCCGCGCACAGCGCGTCGGTGATCACCTCACGCCAGCGCTCGGCGCCGGCGGACAAAAATTGCGCACTCAGCACCGCGCCGTAGCGGTCCACGATCAAACCGGGCAGGCCGTCAGCCTCACCGTGCACCAGGCGCACACCGTCGCTGTCAATGCCCAGCCGGCCACGCAAGGCCACCGCACGCTGCACCCGGGCCTGGAAGAAGCCGGCGTCGATGTGCTGGGCTTCATCAAAACTCCAGGCCCGCACCCGGAACAGTGACGCCGGGCTGTAAGCGCCCCAGGCCAAAAAGCGACCATCGTGGGATTCCACCCGCACCGTCTCGCCGGCGTCGGCACTGCCCCGGGCAATGCTGCCCTCAAACACCCACGGGTGGCGGCGCAGCAGTGAGCGGTCCTTGCCGTCGCGCAGTCGGATGGTTTTCATGCGCTGGATTGTGTGCGCCGCCGATGACAGCCTGGCCTGCGGCCTGGCGCATCGGGCTTGTGGCCAGCCGCATCACCCTGCTGGTGTTGACGCGCTGCGATGGCTGCGCATACAAGCGGGCCAAGCCAGACCACCGGAGCGCCCGTGCAACCGCAAGCCAACATGCTGACCGCAGACCACGCGTGGCGCCACCGCGCCCGCCGCAGTGCGCAGCGCCTGGCCAGCCTGGCCTTGCTGCTGCTGGGCGCCTGCGCCATGTCCGGATTGCAACCGGACCTGGCCGCCACGGCGCCGCTGCTGGGCGGCTACGGCCAGGCCAGCATGGCCACCGGCAGCCCATCGGCCGCGGCCCAGCAGCACTTCAACCAGGGCCTGCGCCAGGCCTACGCCTTCAATGAGCAGGAAGCGGTGCGCATGTTCAAGGCCGCGTTGGCGGCCGACCCGGCCTGCGCGCTGTGCGCCTGGGGTGTGGCCTGGCAGCTCGGGCCCAACATCAACAACACCGCACGCGCCAACCAAGCCGAGGCGTTGCGCTATGCCGACCTGGCGCGGTGCAACGCCGCATCCACCAGCGCACTGGGGCGCGCGCTGATCGACGCGATGGCCCTGCGCTACGGCCAGGACGCCGGCCGCCCCGTGCCCGCGCCCCTGCTGGCCGAGGTGTGTGCCAGCCCCGGCACGGCGCTGGCGCACCCGCTGGACATGGCCTACGCCCAGCGCCTGCACGGCCTGCTGCAGCGCTGGTCCGACGACGCCGACCTGCTGTCGCTGTGGGCCGAGGCCGAACTGGTGGCCACGCGCGGCGATTGGTGGGGCGCCGACGGCCTGCCCGCCGGCCGCCTGGCTGAGCTGGCTGACCGGTTGGACGCGGCGCTGGCGCACCAGCCCGCACACACCGGCCTCAACCACTATCTGGTGCATGTGCTGGACAGCAGCCCCACGCCGCAGCGCGCACAGGCCGCTGCCGACCGCTTGGGCGCGCTGGCGCCGGCATCACCCCACCTGGTGCATATGCCCTCGCACATCCATGTGCGGGTGGGCCAGTTTGCCCAGGCCACGCCGGAGAACCAGCAAGCCCTGGCGCTGGACGACGCGCTGGCCGCCGATCTGCAGCGCCAGGGTTTTGCCATCAGCAAGGACTGGCGTGGCCACAACCTGCAGTTCGCCTGGTTTGCCGCGCTGATGCAGGGCCGGGGTGACCTGGCGCTGCAGCTGGCGCGGCGCCGGGCCGAGCGGGCGGCCGGCGCCAGCCACATCTGGGCCGAGCTGTCGCGCAGCCAGCCGCTGCTCACCCTGCTGCGCCTGCAGCGCTGGGACGCGGTGATGGCTGAGCCCGTGCCCGCCAGCCCGTCGGGCCTGGCCTTGGCCTTGACCAGCCAGGCGCGCGGCACCGCACTGCTGCAGCCGGGCCGCACAGCAGAGGCCCGCAGTGCGCTGCGGCAAGCGCGCGCCGGCGCGGCCAGCGTCAGCGCTGCACAGCCGGGCACCGGCGATGACGACATCCTGCTGCGCGGCATGGCGCAGGGCGCGGCTGAGAGCCTGGCGGCACAAATCGCCCTGGCAGACGGCCAACCCGACCAGGCCGTGGCGGCACAGGTGCGCGCTGTGGCGCTCAGCCAAAAAGCCGATGCCACAGAGCCGCCCTTGTTGGGCGCCAGCGCCAGGCCGGCGCTGGCTGATGTGCAACTGCGCGCCGGCCAGGCACAGGCCGCCGAAGTGACCTTTCGCGCTGATCTGGCCGCCTGGCCCAGCAGCGGCTGGGCGCTGCGTGGCCTGCAGCGCAGCCTGGCGGCACAGGGCAGGCCAGCCGAGGCCCAGGCCGTGGCGGCCGCTTTGCAGCGCGACTGGCCCGGCGCCGATCCAGCGTTGCGCTGACCTGGCCTGGGCGGCCCTGCCGGCGGCCGTACGGCCGTCTGCTCTGCGCAACCCGGTGGGTATGCCTCGGGCATGTGCTGGGCCGCTGCTGGGTACAGTGGGCTGCCCGTCCAACCTTATCCACCCGCACCCGCACCCGGAGCCGCCCATGGCCGTCACTGAAACCCGCCCCAACCCCAACACCGGGCGGCCGGCCAACTGGCGCATGGCGCTGGACATCGAGCGCTGCATCGGCTGCCATGCCTGCAGCGTGGCTTGCAAGGTAGAGAACACGGTGCCGCTGGGGCGCTTCCGCACCAAGGTGTATTACCTGGACGAGGGCAAGTTCCCCAAGGTCAAGCGCCACTTTTTGCCCACGCTCTGCATGCAGTGTGAGGACACCCCCTGCCTCAAAGCCTGCGACCGCAGCGCCATCCTGAAAGGCGCTGACGGCATCGTGCGGGTAGACCCCGACCGCTGCGAGCATGTGGGCGCCTGCGAGGCCGCCTGCCCCTACGGCGCCATTGGCTGCGACGACAACGACATTGCTGACAAATGCGACTTTTGCAGCCACCGGCTGGACGCCGGCATGGAGCCGGCTTGTGTGGAGACCTGCCCGGCCGAGGTGTTCCACTTTGGCGATGCCAATGATGCGAAGTCGCCGTACTCGCTGTTTGCAGCGGCCAAAGGCGCGGAGCTGAAGCCCCTCAAGCCCGAGGAGAAGACGCAGCCCCGTGTCACTTACCGAGGCCACAACGTGGCGATGGAGGCCAAGGTGCCCAAAGGCCGCGTCCATGACCCGTATTCGTACGAGATTGAAACCTGGACCCAATTGCAAAGCCAGTTCCCGCGTGAGCAGCGGGTGGTCTGGATGAAACCCAACAAGGCTTGAGAGCGGCACATGATCAAACCCGACCTGAACACCACACCCAAGATCGCGTCGCGCCGCCGCGCCATCAAAGGTGGCCTGCAAGCCCTGGGCACCCTGGCTGTTGGCGAGACGATTGCGCTGACCCCCGGCACCGCCCAGGCCGCTGAGCGCACGCTGATCGGCCAGCGCAAAGCCCAGCGCCGTGCCAACGGCCGGGGCCGGCTGAAAAACGACTACAGCAAAGCCAAGATCATCAAAAGAGTGTGCCTCAACTGCTCCACCGTGTGTGGCATCCAGGGCTATGTGATTGACGGCAAGCTGGTCAAAGTGGGCGGCAACCCCGAAGACCCCAACAACGGCAAAAGCCTGTGCGCCAAAGGCCAGAGCGGGCCCACCATCAACAACTACGCTGACCGCTTGTTGTACCCGCTGCAGCGGGTGGGGCCACGCGGCAGCGGCCAGTGGAGGCGCATCAGCTGGGATGACGCCTACGCGCAAATTGCGCCGCGCATCCGCAAGGCCATGGACGAGGGCAAGCCCGAGGAGGTGGCCATCCACATCGGCCGGTCCCGCCTGGGTGAGGAGATGACCCGCTTCTTGAACGCGGTGGG
>JANPOW010000113.1:0-3992 GCA_031428185.1 Betaproteobacteria bacterium
TGTACTTCAATGGCGCCAGCGTGCCGTGCCAGGCCACCACGTTGAACGGGCTGCTGGCGCTGCTGGCACGCCACAAGGCACCGCCCACCTTCTTGACGATCTCGTAGCCGCCGGTCTGGTCTTCAAACGCCGCCACCGGCGCTTGAAAATCCCGCGCGTTGGCCAGCCCGTTGCTGCCGATCGGCCCCAGCTCAGGCAGGCGCAAAGGTGCACCGTAGTTCTCGCACACATAGCCCCGGCTGGGGCCATCGAGTGCCACCTTGAACAGCAGGCCGCGTGGCAGCAGCGCAATCTCACCCGGCTCTACCACCAGTTGGCCCAACTCCGTGGTGATGGTGATCCGGCCAAGTTGGGGCACCAGCAGCATCTCGCCGTCGGCATTGACAAACGCGCGATCAGTCATTGATCGGTTGGCCAGGTAGAGGTGGGCGGCCATGCCGGTCTGGGCGTCGGCGTCGCCGTTGAGCACGATGGTGCGCAGGCCGTCGATGAAGTCGGTGCTGGCCTCAGGGATGGGCAGCGGGTGCCAGCGCATCGGGTCGGGTGGGGCGGGCACACCATGCCTGGCGCCGGTCTTGAGCCAGGCATGGGCCAGTGGTGCATAAGCCCCGACCAGCACGGACGGTGTGCGCCGGTACAGCCAGCTGCGTTGGTTGCTGTGGCGTGGCGCCGTGAAGGCGCTGCCTGACAACAGCTCGGCATACAGCCCCAGCGGCGCTTGCTGCGGACTGTTGCGGCCCACGGGCAGGGCGCCGGCCACGGCCTCGGATGCAAACGTGTTGCCGAAGCCGGATTGGTACGCCAGGGTGGGGTGGGTCATGGTGATTGCCAGGTTGGAGATCAAGCGCCAGCCGCAGGCGGGTTGGCATGGGCCGCCGGCCCGCTGTCACGCGCTGCCAACAAGGCCTGGCGCAGCACATCCAGCGCGCCGATGTGGTTGGCCAGCAGCAGCACCAGGCGGGCGTTGAGGGCGTGGCTCTCGGCGCTGGACAAGCCTTGGTGGGTCTCGATCAAGGCCTCATAAAAATCGTCGGGCGCGCTGAGGTTGGGGCTGGTGATCAGGGGCATGGTGGTGTGCTTTTTACCCGATGGCCAGGGCCAGTTGCATGGCCCGCTGCACCGCGCCTGCCGTGGGCTGGCGCCAGCGGGCGCAGACATGCTGGTCTGGCCGCAGCAGCACCAGGCTGCCCGGCTGCAGGCCGTAGCGCTGCGCCACCAGGCCGTGGCTATCGATCAGGCTGCCGGGCTGGCTTGGGTGCGCTGCAGCACCGGCGGCATGCACGGTCAGCAGCTTGAGGGGGGGCAGGCCGGTTTGATGGCCGCGCAGTTGGGTCGTCAGCGCTGCGCTGTCGCCACCGGCGGCCAGCAGCGCGGTAAAGCCGTCACCCAACTGGCGCAGCAGCCAGCCGGGCTGGCCGGCTTGGCCATCGAGATGGTCACCGCGCAGGCTGACCGGTGCGTCAGCCGCCGCCGCGCCGGGCCGCATGTGGCCTGGCCAGTGGTCACCACCGTCAGGCGTGTTCAAGCTGGACCCGTGCAGCGTGCAAGGCACTGACAAGCGGCCGCTGTTGACCAGGGTGCGGGCAAACGCATGCTGCTGCGACAGGCGCAGCACCGCGTCGCGGAACAGGTGGCTGATCTCGCTTTTGGGGGTGATGAAGTCCGTCGCCCGGCTGGCGTTGAGCAGGTTTTCATCGGCCGCAAACTCACGCTCGGCGGCATAACTGTTGAGCAGTGCGTCCGGCGCCTGGCCTTGCAGCACTGCGGCCAGTTTCCAGCCCAGGTTCTCGGCATCCTGCACACCGGAGTTGGCACCCCGTGCGCCAAACGGTGACACGCCGTGCGCAGCATCGCCCGCAAACAGCACCCGGCCGTGGCGGAAGCTGGCCATGCGCTGACAGGCAAAGGTGTAGACGCTGGCCCATTCCAGCGTGAACGGCACCACCCGGCCCAGCGCGGCCAGCATCATCGCGTCCACCCGGGGGCGGATGCGCTGGGGTTGTTTTTCCAACTCGGGGTCAGCGTCCCAGCCCAGCTGGAAATCAATGCGCCACACCCCATCGGGCTGGCGGTGCAGCAACACACTTTGATTGGGGTGGAATGGCGGGTCAAACCAGAACCAGCGCTCGGCCGGAAAGTCCACCGCCATCTTCACATCGGCAATCAGGAAGCGGTCACGGAACACCCGGCCCGTGCGCTCCTGCCCCAGCAGCGCCCGCAGCGGGGAGCGCGAGCCATCACAAGCCGCCACATAGCCGGCTTGCAGCGTGTAGCGGCCATCCGGTGTGTCCACGCCCAGCACAACGCCGGCAGCGGTTTGGCTGATGGCCACCACGTTGTTGCACCAGCGGGTCTCGATATTGGGCAACGCAGCGGCGCGCACTGCCAGGTAAGCCTCGGCGTAGTACTGCTGCAGGTTGATGAAGGCGGGCCTGGCGTGGCCGGCCTCGGGCTGCAGGTTGAACTGGTAGAGCTGGTGCTGACCAAAAAACACCTTGCCGACGTTCCACTCCACCCCTTTGGCGCACATCGCGTCGCCCACGCCCAAGCGGTCCCACACGTCCAGCGTGCGCTTGGCAAAACAGATGGCGCGTGAGCCGGTGGACAGCTTGTGGTCGTCGTCCAGCAGCAGCACCGGGCAGCCGCGCTGCGCCAGGTCAATCGCCAGGCTCAAGCCCACCGGGCCGGCGCCCACCACCACCACCGGGTGGTGTGCCGGCACGGCGGCGTCCTGGTCGGCCGCGCGGCGGTAGGCGTAGGTGTGGGCCTGGATGGTGTGGCCGCTGGCGTCATAACCCAGCGGGGTGGCGGCCGGTGTTGTAGCGGACAACATCGGCGTTCAGCCCTCCAGCGTGGCCCACATCTGGCGGTCACGCTCGGCAGTCCACACCCGGGGGTCCGCGTACTGGGTGGCCTCGTCAAAGGCGCGCGTCACATCAAACGGCATGCAGTGGTCAAAGATCACCCACTGGCCGTATTTGGGCTTGAGACTGGCCATGGTGTCGCGGTAGACCTGGTTCAAATCATGGCCGGCGGCGGCGCCGGCTTGCACGCTGGCATACAGCTCGGACACAAAAGCCCGGGTCGACGCCAGGCCCTCGGCCACCTTGGCCTCACCCAGCAGCGCCGGGCCACGGCCGGGCACCAGCGACAGTGGCTGGAGCGCGGCCAGCCGGTCGAGTGTGGCCGGCCAGTCTTTGAAGTAGGCGTCACCGGCATACGGCGTGGCGTCAAACTCCACCAGGTCACCCGACAGCAGCACCCGGTCTTGCGGCAGCCACACAACCGTGTCGCCTTTGGTGTGGCCACGCCCCAGTTGCAGCAGTTGCACCTCCAGCGTGCCCAGCCACAAGGTCATCTTGCCGGTGAAGGTGATGGTGGGCCAGGTCATGCCGGCGGGCACCGTCTCGACATTGCGGAACAGGCGCGGAAAGCGGCCGATCTCGCTGGCCTTGTCGGCCTCACCACGCTCGACGATCAGGTCATACGTGTCCTGGCTGGCCAGGATTTGCTGCCCACCTTCAGCCATGTAGGCGCTGGCGCCCAGCACCCGCACCGCGTGGTAGTGCGTCAGCACCACATATTTGATCGGCTTGTCGGTCACCTCGCGGATGCGCCGGATCACGTCGGCGGCCATCGCCGGTGTGGCCTGGGTGTCGGCCACCAGCACGCAGTCGTCGCCAATGATGATGCCGGTGTTGGGGTCACCCTCGGCGGTGTAGGCGTAGGCATGCGCGGACAGCTTGGTGAAGCTGACCTGCTTGGCCTCCAGGTCGGCTTGGGAGGCGAACTTTTTCTCGGTGCTCATGGGCAATCCTTGGCTGGCGGCGCGGTGGACAAATTGGCCGACGAGTCTAGGAGCCTGTCGGGCTTGGGGAACGTCGGCTGCGAAACGGCCTCAGCGGTCCATTTTTTACCGGCTTTTTGTCCCATAGTTGAACTATGGGCCTGCAAATCCGGCAAAAACTGTCCTCGCTGGGGCCGTTTCTCGC
>JANPOW010000114.1:0-3188 GCA_031428185.1 Betaproteobacteria bacterium
AGCGAGAAACGGCCCCAGCGAGGACAGTTTTTGCCGGATTTGCAGGCCCATAGTTCAACTATGGGACAAAAAGCCGGTAAAAAATGGACCGCTGAGGCCGTTTCGCAGCCGACGTTCCCCAAGCCCGACAGGCGCCTAGACCTGCAGCACCAGCCCAGCGCTATCGGCACTGTGCACAGCGCCGCCGGTGGCCACGGCAAACACCTGGTCGGCCGGCCCGCGTGCCAGCACATGCAGGCCGGTGAAGGGGCCAAACGCCGGCAACACACCCACTTGCGGGCCGAAGTGGAAACACGGCAGGCGCAACCGGTCATGGCCTCTGGCGCCGCCACCACCACCGGCCCCGGCACGCCCCCCCAGCACCACGCCCGGATGCACATGGCCGGCCAGGGTGTAGCGGCCGGCCACCGCATCCGGGTGGTGGGTCAGTGCCCACGGGCCGATGTGGAGTGGCCCGTCCAGCACCCGGATGCCCAGCGCGGTGGGTGGGTCACCGGCATGCTGGTCATGGTTGCCACGCACCAGGGTCAGGTCCAGTGTGGCGTGGCGCTGGCGCCAGACGGCCGCCGCTGCCATGGTGGCAGCGGCATGGGCGCGCGCGGAGTGCAAAAAGTCGCCCAAAAACACAATGCCGCGTGCACCGGTGGTGTCCAGCAGCGCATCAAGTTGAGCCAGAGCGGCGCTGGTGCTGCCGGCCGGCACCGGCACACCCAGGCGGCGGAACGACACCGCCTTGCCGATGTGGGCATCGGCCACCAGCAGCAGGCCCAGATCGGGGTCAAACGCGGCTTTGTGCGGCAGCAGCAGCAAGTGGCCGGCGCCGCCCGGGCGGCACCAGACGGCGCCCGCCACAGCCGCTGCAGCCGTCAAGGGGCCAAGCGGGGCAGCGGGCGCAGCCAACACGGCAGGCGCAGCAGCGGTTACGGCAGCAATCACGGTAGCCAGTGCGCCAGCAGGCTGTCCAGATGCTCGGTGGGGCTGCGGCGAAAGCCCGAGCGCGCAAAGCGCTGCAGCCGGCCCACCACCAGCGCTGTCAGCCCCGACGCCAGGGCTTGGGCACGGGCGCTGGGCGCCGCATCACCGGTGGTTTCACCGGCCGCACGCAGGCATTGGCGCAACTGGCCTTCGACCCGGTCAAAAAACTGGTTCATGCGCAGCATCAGGCGCTCGTGCTCAAACACCAGCGCATCACCCACCATCACCCGCACCATGCCGGGGTTGGTCTCGCCAAACTGCAGCAGCACCAGCACGATGCGCTGGGCCTGCGCGTCGTGCTGGTCGTCATGCTCGGTGATCTGGTTGATGAGGCTGAAGACGCTGGACTCGATGAACTCGATCAGCGCCTCGAACATCTGCGCCTTGCTGGCGAAATGGCGGTACAGCGCGGCCTCACTCACCGCCAGCCGGGCCGCCAGCGCGGCGGTGGTGATGCGGTCAGCCCCAGGCTCTTGCAACATGGTGGCCAGGGTTTGCAGTATCTGCAGCCGGCGCTCACCCGGGCGTGGCCGCTTGCGTGACACGGCGGCTTGCACTGCGGCCAGCGGCGCGGCCTGCACCAGCTCAGCCGGCGCCAGGCCGAGGGCGGCAAACGGGCGGTAGGTCACGGCGCCGGATGGCTCAGGCAGGTCAGGCATCGCGGCGGTGGCAACAGGTGGCGACAGGCGTGGGGACAAGCGTGGGGACAGGCAGTTGGGCTGGCTTGCAACGATTCTTGCACAGGGTTTCGAGCACCCCGTTGGCGCCGCCGCAGCCCGCGCGGCGGCGCAGATCAGCGCACCACATCAGCCCAGCAACGCCCGCAGCGCCCGCACCCGCCGGTCCACATACGCCGGCTGTTGTGACCAGCGCCCGGTGCTTGGTCCGTCATGTTGGCGGCGGCGCGCAAAGCGCTGCATCCAGACCGTGCCCATGCCCACCTGGCGGGCCGATTTCTGGTGCGCCAGCGTGTCCTCCACCAGCACACAGTGGCTGGCCGGCACCTGCAGACGCACCGCCACACGGCGCAACATGCGGGCGTCGGGCTTGGGCCGCAGGTGGCCAAACATGGTCATGTCGTCAATGGCGATGACCCCGTCAAACAGCCGTGCCATGCCCAGCGCAGCCAACACCCGAAGCGCGTAGGCGCGTGGTGCGTTGGTCAGGATGAATTTGCGCCCCGGCAGCCTGGCCAGCGCGGCCAGATCGGCACGGTGGCGGCTCAAGCCCGCTTCGAGATCGGGCAGGTGGTGGGTGTCGTGCAAAAAGTGCGCCGGCGCGACGCCGTGGTGGCGCATCAGCCCCAGCAGCGTGGCGCCGTAGCGTTGCCAGTAGTGGTTGTTCAGGCGCTGGGCGTCATCCAGCGGCAGTTGCAGCGTGCGTGCGGTGTAGGCGCCCATCGAGTCTTTGAGCGCCGCAAACACCACCGCGCTGGCGTCATGCAGGGTGTTGTCCAGGTCAAAAAGCCAGACCGTGTTGGAGCCGTAGCGCATGGCAGCAAATCGTGTAGAGCGGGTCTGAGCCAAACAGACGCCGCGGAGCCGGCTCTGCCGGGCCGCTGGCGGCGCCCCCTTGAGGGGGAGCGCCGAAGGCGCTACGGGGGTGGGTCAATGACTCCGGATCATGGTGCCGTAGGCCTGGTCGGTCAGGATCTCCAGCAGCAGCGCGTGCGGCACCCGGCCGTCGATGATGTGCACCGCGTTGACCCCGCTCTTGGCCGCGTCCAGCGCGCCGGCAATCTTGGGCAGCATGCCACCGCTGATGGTGCCGTCGGCAAACAGCTCGTCGATGCGGCGTGCGGTCAGGTCGGTCAGCAGCTGGCCTTGTTTGTCGAGCACACCGGCGATGTTGGTCAGCATCAGCAGCTTTTCGGCCTTCAGCACGGTGGCCAGCTTGGCGGCCACCACGTCGGCGTTGATGTTGTAGCTCTCGTTGTTCTCGCCGAAACCAATCGGGCTGATCACCGGGATGAAGGCGTCGTCCTGCAAGGCCTTGACCACGCTGGGGTCGATCGAGACGATCTCGCCGACCTGGCCGACGTCGACCACTTTGGTGGGGTCGTCGCGGTCCAGCATCTTCAGCTTGCGGGCGCGGATCATCGCGCCGTCGCGCCCGGTCAGGCCCACGGCCTTGCCACCGGCAGCGTTGATCAGGCCGACGATGTCTTGCTGCACCTCGCCGCCAAGCACCCATTCGACGACCTCCATCGTCTC
>JANPOW010000115.1:0-8550 GCA_031428185.1 Betaproteobacteria bacterium
AGGCGCGGCTGAAGCGGGCGTTGATGTCGGCCAGCCCACGCCAGGCGGCGGCACCGTGGGCCGCAGCGGCCTCATGCAGCCGGTTGCGTGCGCTGGATGAGCCCGGCCCGGCCGGCACCTCGGGCCACGGGCTGGCGCAGCCGGCCAGGGCCGCCAGCCCGGCCAGCGGCCAGGTGCTGCCCAAGCGCAGCAGGTGGCGGCGGGGCAGGGCAGGGGGCTGGCAGGGCATGGTGGGGTGCGGGTGGTGGCTTGCCGGCATTCTGGCGCCGCTGCGGAGCCGGCCGGCAAACCCCTGTGGCACACTCCGCCGCTTTGCCGACAAACCGCCCCCGCAGCCCAGCCGTCGGGCGGCTGGCGCTGACTTGGACGGCCCCCCAGGCCTGCGGAACTTGGACAAGATACTGTTGCAGATTGCGGCCGAATTGCAGGTCGCGCCACGCCAGGTGCAAGCGGCGGTGGACTTGCTGGACGGTGGTGCCACGGTGCCCTTCGTCGCCCGGTATCGCAAAGAGGCCACAGATGGCCTGGACGACACCCAGCTGCGCGACTTGGAGTCCCGCCTGGCCTACCTGCGTGAGCTGGAGGACCGGCGCCGTGCGGTGCTCAAAAGCATTGACGAGCAAGGCAAGCTGACACCCGAGTTGCAGGCGGCCATCAGCGCTGCCGCCACCAAGCAAGACCTGGAAGACCTCTACCTGCCCTACAAGCAGCGGCGCCGTACCAAAGGCCTGATCGCCCGCGAGGCCGGGCTTGAGCCGCTGGCCGACCGCCTGCTGGCCGACCCCACGCATGACCCACACGCCGAGGCGGCCGCCCTGATTGCAAGTTATCCCGGTGGCGCCCAAGCCCTGGCCGATGCCGGTTTTGCCGACGCCTTTGCGGTGCTGGACGGTGTGCGTGATCTGTTGTCCGAGCGCTGGGCCGAAGACGCCGCTCTGGTGGGCAAGCTGCGTGAATGGCTGTGGGGCCAGGGCCTGCTGCGCAGCAAGCTCAGCGACGGCAAAGACCCCAACAACGCCGATCACGCCAAGTTCCGCGACTACTTTGACTACGACGAGCCCATCCGCACGGTGCCGTCACACCGGGCGCTCGCCGTCTTCCGTGGCCGCACGCTGGAGGTCCTGGACGCCAAGCTGGTGCTGGACGAAGAAATCATCCCCGGCAAACCCGGCCAGGCAGAAGGCCGCATCGCCATCCACCTGGGCTGGAGCCACGCCAAGCGCGCAGCGGATGAGCTGATCCGCAAGACCATCGCCTGGGCGTGGAAGGTCAAGCTGAGCTTGAGCCTGGAGCGTGACCTGTTCACCCGCCTGCGCGAGGCCGCCGAGGCCACCGCCATCAAGGTGTTTGCCGAGAACCTGCGTGATCTGCTGCTGGCCGCACCTGCCGGCAAGCGCGTGGTGATGGGGCTGGACCCGGGCATCCGCACGGGGGTCAAGGTGGCGGTGGTGTCGGACACCGGCAAGGTGCTGGGCACCTGCGCCGTGTTTCCGCATGAGCCCAAGCGCGACTGGGACGGATCGTTGCACACCCTGGCCAGTCTGTGCGCCAGCCACGGCGTCAACCTGATCGCCATCGGCAACGGCACGGCCAGCCGCGAGACTGACAAGCTGGCGGGGGATCTGATCAAGCGTCTGCTGGCCATCGCCCCCGACCTGAAGATCGAAAAAGCCGTGGTCAGTGAATCCGGCGCCTCCATCTACTCGGCGAGCGAATTTGCCAGCAAAGAGCTGCCCGACCTGGACGTGACGCTGCGGGGTGCGGTGTCCATCGCCCGCCGGCTGCAAGACCCGCTGGCCGAGTTGGTCAAGATCGATCCCAAGAGCATTGGCGTGGGCCAGTACCAGCACGATGTCAATCAAGGTGAACTGGCGCGCATGCTGGGCGCGGTGGTGGAGGACTGCGTCAACAAGGTGGGGGTGGACTTGAACACCGCGTCCGCGCCGTTGTTGTCACGGGTGGCGGGCTTGAGCCCGGCGGTGGCCGCATCCATCGTGCGCTGGCGTGACGCGCACGGTGCTTTCCGCAACCGCCAGCAGTTGCTGGAGGTGACCGGCCTAGGCCCCAAGACCTTTGAGCAAGCCGCCGGCTTTCTGCGCATCCGCGGCGGTGACAACGCGCTGGACATGACCGGTGTGCACCCCGAGACCTACCCGGTGGTGCAGCGCGTGCTGGGCCACCTGCAGCGCCCGGTGGCCGATGTGGTGGGCCGCGCCGATGTGATCCGCGCGTTGAAGCCCGAGGCCTTTGCCGACGCCAGGTTTGGCGCCATCACCGTCAAAGATATTTTTGCCGAGCTGGAAAAGCCAGGCCGCGACCCACGCCCCGATTTCAAAGTGGCGCAGCTGACGGATGGTGTGGAAGACATCAAGCACCTGGCCGTGGACATGGTGCTGGAGGGCACCATCAGCAACGTGGCGCAGTTTGGCGCGTTTGTGGATCTGGGAGTGCACCAGGACGGCCTGATCCACGTCAGCCAGTTGGCGCACAAGTTTGTGAATGACGCACGTGAAGTGGTCAAGACCGGCGACATCGTCAAGGTCAAGGTGCTGGAGGTGGACCTGGCGCGTGGCCGCATCTCCTTGACCATGAAGCTGGATGCCCAGCCGGGCCAGGGTGCTGGTGGGGGTTCACGCAGCGACAACGGCTTCAAACCGGCCGCGCGTGGTGAGCGTTATGCCGGTGCGGCTGGCAACAGCGGCCATGCCGGCCGCAGCAACGGCGCGCCGCCCGCAGCCGCTGGTGCGATGGCCGCAGCTTTTGCCAAGCTGCAGGGCAAACGCTGAACTGCAGCGGCAGCGCAACACCGGAAAAAGCGCTGGCCAGACGCGAGGTACCCGGCGTGCCCAGCCAATCACCCCGCGCACTGCAGGTCTACGCCGGACCCCGCGCACAGGCCCATCTGCGTCTGGCAGCAGGCGCTGGCCGCAGCGCAGCAACTGGCCGATGAAGCGGCCGACTGGCTGGCCAGCCCGACGCAGCACGCCTTGCCGCTGTCGTTGGGTGCTGTCGTGGCGGGCTGTCGTTGCGGGCTTTCATGGCGGGCTGTCATGGCGGGCTGTCGTGGCGTGCTGTCGTGGTGAGCGGTAGGACTGGTCTGGCATGCAGTCGCGTGCCTGTCCTGCGTGTGGGGCCTGCGGGCAGCGCATCCAGGCCCTGGGTATCTGCGTAAGTCGGTCAAGCCCGCCGATCTCCGGCGTGCTGCCCCACCGCCGAGGACACGCCCATGACCCACCGCCTGACATCCCCACGCCAGCCATCACGCCCGGTGATGCTGCCGCTTTCCGCCGTGACGGCCGCCGTGCTGGCCTGCGCCGCGCTGCTGCCCAGCGCCCAGGCGTCCAGCCACCGTGAGGCACCGTACATCGCCACCCAACCCAAGGTGGACGGGGCCGACTTCTACATGTTCTCCAGCTATGAGACCGGCCGCAGCGGCTACGTCACGCTGCTGGCTGATTACCTGCCGCTGCAAGACGGCTACGGCGGCCCCAACTACTTCTCGCTGGACCCCAACGCGCTGTACGAGATCCACATCGACAACAACGGCGACGCCAAAGAAGACATCACCTTCCAGTTCCGCTTCAAGAACGCACTCAAGGCCAAGACCCTGTCCATCAGTGGCAAGGACGTGGCCATCCCGCTGATCCAGTTTGGCGTCGTGACTGACCCGAATGCCGCCACGCTCAACGTCAACGAAACCTTCACCGTCGACATCGTGCGCGGTGACCGCCGCAGCGGCACCAAGGCGTCCATCACCAACGCCACCGGCGGCAGCGCCACCTTTGCCAAACCGGTGGACAACATCGGCGTCAAGACCATCCCCGACTACGCCGGCTACGCCGCCAAGCACATCTACAGCGTGGCCATCCCCGGCTGCGCCATGCCGGCCAAAGTGTTTGTGGGCCAGCGCAAAGACCCGTTCGCGGTCAACCTGGGCACCATTTTTGACCTGGTCAACGCGCCTGTCGCTGTCATCACCAATCCGGCCTTGATCAATGCCGCCCCCAATACGCTGGACGACAAAAACGTCACCACGCTGGCGCTTGAAGTGCACAGCAGTTGTCTCACCGCCGGCACCGAGACCGTGATCGGTGGCTGGACCACGGCCAGCCTGCGCCAGGGCCAATTGCTCAACCCGCTGCCCGCGCTGGGCCACCAGACCACCGCCAAGACCGGTGGCGCCTGGGTGCAGGTGTCGCGCCTGGGCATGCCGCTGGTCAATGAGGTGGTGATTGGCCTGCCAGCCAAAGACCGCTTCAACGCCAGCAAGCCCAAGGACGACGCCCAGTTTGCGGATTTTGTGACCAACCCCACGCTGCCAGCGCTGCTTGAAATCGCCCTGGCCACACCCGGCATCGCCCCCACCAACTTCCCGCGCACAGACCTGGTGGCTGCCTTCCTGACCGGCATCAAAGGCGTCAACCAGCCAGCCAATGTGGTGGGTGCCGAGATGCTGCGCCTCAACACCGCCACCCCGGCCAAGCCGGCCGCCAACCAGAACCGCCTGGGCGTGCTGGGCGGTGACCTGGCTGGCTTCCCCAACGGCCGCCGCCCCAAGGACGACGTGGTGGACGTGTCGCTGGCTGCCGTGATGGGCGGGCTGTGCATGGCCAACGGTGATGCCAATACGCTGGCGCTGGGTGCGGCGTGCAAGCCGTCGGCTGTGCCGCTGGGTGCCACGTCGCTCAAGCTGCATGACGCGGTGGACCAGGCGGTGGTGCCCTTGTTCACCACCTTCCCCTACCTGTTCACCCCGATGGGTGGCACCAAGTGATGGACAGGAGACAGACCATGAACCGCCTGACCTCCCTCCTGACCCTGGCCACCGCAGCGGCCGCACTGAGCGGCTGCTTTGGCGGCGGTGACGACAACAACAGCCCGCCGGCGGCTGACCCGCTGGCCAGCGTGCCTGACACGGCCACCCAGACGGCTGCCGGCACGGTGGCCTACCTCAATGTGCTGGCCATGAACCAGAGCGACACCCGTGAGGCCATCGATGTCACTGCGGTGGTCTTGCCCACCATCGACGACAAAGAGCCGGACGCCGTCAACTAAAAAAAGCGCACGCCGCCTCACTGATCGGTGAGGCGGCCAGGACAGGGCGCAGCCACCCGCGGCACCCTGTCCTGCCCACACCCAGCAGCGCAGCCCCCGGGCTGCGTTGTGATTTCTCGCTAAGCTGCGCACCACCATGCAACTCGCCGTGCCCGTCCTGCTGTGTTGCATCGCTGCCTGCGCCAGCCACGCGGCGCACGCAGCGCCCATCGCCCCCAGCGACGACAGCCAGCTGATCGAACGTCTGCCGCCCGCCACCCGCACCACCACCAGCGCCGACCCGGCAGTGGCTGCGGCCGAGGCCCGCGCCCTGCTGGACGCCAGCCACCGCGAGGGCGACCCGCGTTTTGCCGGCCGCGCCCTGGCCCGCCTGGCGCGCTGGGCGCCGGCCAACCAGGCCAGCAGCGCGCCTGCTGAGGTCTTGCTGGCGCTGGCCGAGGCCGAGCAGTACCTGCACCAGTTCGACACCGCCACTGCGCGTCTGCAGCGTCTGGCCCAGCGTGAGCCGGCCAACCCACAAGCCTGGCTGCTGCTGGCCACCATGCACCGGGTGCAGGGGCGCTACGCCCAGTCTGACCAGGCTTGCGCGGCCTTGCAGCAACTGCGGGTGCAGCCTTACGCCGAAGCCTGCGCGGCCGAGAACCAGGCCTTGCGCGGCGCGCCCGACGCCGCCCGCAGCCGACTGCAAACCCTGCTAAAAAATGCAAGCGTGCCCGCCACCCGGGGCTGGCTGCTGACGACCCTGGCCGAGCTGGAACAGCGTGCCGGCCAGGCGGCGGCGTCGGACGCGGCCTGGCAACAATCCCTGCAAGCCGCCAATGACGCCTACGCCACCGTGGGCTACGCCGACTTTTTGCTGGACCAACAACGCCCGCAAGAAGCCTGGGACCTGCTGCGCCCGGCGCCCGACAGCGAGGGTGTGCTGCTGCGCCGCGCCGTTGCCGCCACCCGCCTCAAGCTGCCACAGGCCGGCGCGCTGCGCCGCGACATCGAAGCCCGCTACGCCCAGGCCGACCTGCGGCCCGAGGACAGCGGCCACCAGCGTGAACGCGCGCTGATGCAACTCGATGTGGTGGGCCAGCCGGCCGCCGCCCTGGCCCATGCGCGCAAGAACCTCACGCGCCAGCGTGAGCCGTTAGACCTGTGGCTGCTGGCCCGTTGCGCCCAAGCCGCAGGGGATAACAAGGCACTGGCCGAGGCCAGGCAGCTTGCCAAAACGCAAGGGCTGCGTGATGCCCGCCTCGATGCGCTGTGACCCCGGCCGCCCCCCAGCAGCCCCGCGCGTTGCGGTGCACAGGCGGCCGCCGGCCCTGCCGTTGTTGCGCCGTGCCCTGCTGCTGATGGCGCTGGTGGCGCCAGCGGCCCAGGCCCATAAATCCAGCGACGCCTACCTGTTCTTCGACCAACAAGCCAGCCAGACCACCTTGCGCTGGGACATCGCGCTGCGTGACCTGGACCAGGCCCTGCCCATCGACGCCGATGGTGACCGCAACCTGACCTGGGGTGAGGTGCGCCGCGCCTGGCCGCGCATCGACACGCTGGCGCTGCAAGCCCTGGTGGTGCCGGGCTGCCGCTTCCAGATCACTGGCCACGCGCTGGAGCAGCGCAACGACGGTGCTTATGCCGTGCTGCAACTGGCCGCACCCTGCCAGGTGGCGGCACCGGCGCCGCTCTACTACAGCCTGTTTCTGGCGCTCGACCCCACCCACCGGGGCATCGTGCGCCACACCGTGGCGGGTGCCTCACCCAGCTTGCGCATGCTGGTGCCGGCGGTGATTCCCGCAGCAGTGCGGGCGGCGGCCCATGCGGCGGCACCCGCCGAATCCACCGCACCCGCCGCACCCGCCGCATCAGCCGCATCAGCCGCATCAGCCGCAAGCGCGGCGGACGCTGGCAGCGTGCCGATGCCCGGTCCGGCGCCGGTTGAAGCGGCTGCAGTGGCCGGTGTGGCGCCAAGCCAGACCGCAGTGCCCAGCCCGACAGCGCCAGCAGCGGTGGTGCTGACCAGCGCACCGGCTGTTGACGTCCACACGCCATCCTTCATCGGTGAAGGCGTGCACCACATCCTCACCGGCTACGACCACCTGCTGTTTCTGCTGTGCCTGCTGCTGCCGGCGGTGTTGCGGCGTGATCCCGGCCCACCGGCACGCTGGTTGGCCGTGGTCGGCTGGCGCCAGGCGGTGTTGCCGGTGGCCAAGACGGTCACCCTGTTCACGCTGGCGCATTCGGTCACGCTGGCCTTGGCGGCGCTGGGCTGGGTCAAGCTGTCGCCGTCATTTGTCGAGCCGGCCATCGCCGCCACCATCATGCTGGCCGCATTCGACAACCTGCGCCCGCTGCTGTTGCGCTGGCGTGGTTGGGTCACCTTCACCTTCGGCCTGATCCACGGTTTTGGTTTTGCCGGTGTGCTGGGTGAGCTGCAATTGCCACCGGCGCAGTTTGGCTGGGCGCTGTTCCAGTTCAATGTGGGGCTGGAACTGGGCCAACTCGCCATGGTGGCTGCGGTGGTGCCACTGCTGTACTGGCTGCGCCAGCGCCCGGCCTATGTGCCGGTGGTGCTGCGCGCCGGGTCTGGCCTGGCGCTGCTGCTGGCCCTCGTCTGGTTGGTGGAACGCAGCACCGATTGGCGCCTTTTGCCGGCTTGACGCCGGCTTGAACCAGCAGGCCGCGTGGCTACAATTCGTCTACTTTTTGCCCACAGCTATTGCACAAGAGCGAGAAAGGCATGTTGGTTATGACACCGCGAACTCATCGCTGCACCGTCCAGCCCTGACCGGCCGCGCTGTCACGCCTGTTCGCCTCTGCCTTTTCGAACAACAAGCGCGGCCGCCCCCGCGCTTTTTTGTTGCCTGCGTTTTGCCCCTTCCCTGGAGCCACCCATGATCACGATCACGCTGCCCGATGCATCTCAGCGGCAATTTGAGCAACCCGTCACCGTGGCGCAGGTGGCCGCATCCATCGGCAGCGGCCTGGCCAAAGCGGCACTCGGCGGCCGGGTGGGGCAGGGGGATGCAGCCCGGCTGGTCGACACCAGCTTTTTGATCGAGGCCGACACCGCGCTGGCCATCATCACCGACAAGGACCCGGCCGGCCTGGAGATGCTCCGCCACTCCACCGCCCACCTGTTGGCCTACGCGGTGAAAGCGCTGTTCCCCGAGGCCCAGGTCACCATCGGCCCGGTGATCGACAACGGCTTTTATTACGACTTTGCCTACAAGCGCCCGTTTACGCCGGACGACCTGCTGGCCATCGAAAAGCGCATGGGTGAGTTGGCCAAGAAGGACGAACCCGTGCTGCGCCGCGTGCTGCCGCGTGACGAGGCCATTGAACATTTCAAAAGCCTGGGCGAGTTCTACAAGGCCGAAATCATTGCCAGCATCCCGGCGGGCCAGCAGGTGTCGCTGTACCGCGAGGGCGCGTTCGAGGATTTGTGCCGTGGCCCGCATGTGCCCAGCACCGGCAAGCTCAAACACTTCAAGCTGATGAAGCTGGCTG
>JANPOW010000116.1:0-6594 GCA_031428185.1 Betaproteobacteria bacterium
GGTGAGATCAAGGCGCTGTGGATTGCCTGCACCAACCCGGCGCAATCGCTGCCCGACCAGGCCACCGTGCGCCGCGCGCTGGAGCGTGCCGAGCTGGTGGTGGTGCAAGAAGCCTTTGCCAATACCGCCACCGCCCGCTACGCCCACTGGCTGCTGCCGGCCACCACCTGGGGCGAAAAAGACGGCACCGTCACCAACTCTGAGCGCCGCATCAGCCGGGTGCGGCCGGCGGTGGTGGCACCAGGCGAGACCCGCCATGACTGGGCCATCGCGGTGGCCCTGGCACGGCGGCTGGAAGCGCGCCTGCGGCCCGGCATGGCCACCCTGTTCCCGTATGACACGCCTGAGCAAGTGTGGCTGGAGCACCGTCAAACCACCCGGGGCCGCGACCTGGACATCACCGGCCTCAGCTACCCCTTGCTGGACGCTGGCGCCCAGCTGGGGCCGCTGCCCACCGGCCAGCGCAGCGGCCGGGCCCGGTTGTACGAGGACGGCCAGTTCGCCACCGCCGACGGCCGTGCGCGCTTCTTCGACACCGCCTTTGTGCCGCTGGCCGAGCCACGCGACGCCCGCTTCCCGGTCAGCCTGACCACCGGCCGGCTGCGTGACCAGTGGCACGGCATGAGCCGCACCGGCACGCTGGGCCGGCTGTTTGGCCACCAGCCCGAGCCCACGGTGGACCTGCATCCGCAGGACATGGCCAGGCTGGGCCTGGCCGATGGCGACCTGGCGGTGGTCACATCGCGCCGCGGCAGCATCACCCTGCCGGCGCGGGCCGATAGCAGCGTGGCCACCACCCAGGCCCATGTGGCCATGCACTGGGGCGACGAGGTGCTGAGCGGCCGCGGTGAAGCCGGCCAGGCCAAGACCGGCATCAACGCCATCACCAACCCGGCGTTTTGCCCACTGTCCAGACAGCCCGAACTCAAACACACAGCAGTCAAGGTGCTGCGCGCTGAGCTGCCCTGGCGCCTGCTGGCCGTGGCCTGGTTTGAAGAGGCGCAGGCGCTGGCCGCCCGCAAGACACTGCAGCCGCTGATGGGCGACTTCAGCTTTGCGCTGTGTGTGCCGTTTGGCCATGTGCGCCACGGTGTGCTGTTCCGTGCAGCGGCGGACGTGGCACCGGCACCAGCGCTGCTGCAAACCATCGCCCGCATTTTTGGCCTGGGCGCAGAGCGGCCCGAGGTGCTGCGCTACGACGACCGCCGCCGCACCCAGCACCGCGCCATGCGGCTGCAGCGCCAGGGCAGCCAGGCCACGCTGGAGGCGTTTTTGCTGGCCGGTGACACCAGCGCCGAGGCCTGGGTCAAAGCCCTGCTGCAGCAAGAATTGCCGGCGCAGGATTTTGGCCGCCAGTTGCTCAGCCCACGCGCCACCCCACCCGTCAATCTGGCGCCGCCGGGCAAACAGGTGTGTACCTGCCTCAACATCACAGCGCCAGCCATCCTGGGCGTGCTGCAATCCTGCAGTGGCACAGCAGCGCAGCGCCTGGCAGCGCTGCAGGGCCAGCTCAAATGCGGCACCGAGTGCGGCTCTTGCGTGACCGAGCTGAAACGCCTGGTGCAGGCCAGCGCCGTGGCCGCTTGAGCTTGCGGCGCGGCAGGCCCACAAAAGGCGGGATAACACGCTGGGGCTGCAGCCCGAAACTTGCGATCCTGCGGACAGCGTTTGGTCTGCCAACGCGCCCCCGCAAACCCGCTGCCATCAATCCGTTGTCACCAAGCCGTTGTCACCAAGCCGTTGTCACCAATACTCCGCCACGTTTTGACCACTGCACCACATCCACCCAGGGCTCCGTGATGGGCATTGCGCATTACCTCAAAGAGATCGGCCGCGGCAGCCAAGGCGCGCGCTCACTCGACATCGACCAATCCCGTGACCTGATGGAGCAGGTGCTGGACAGCCGCGTCACCGACCTGGAGGTGGGTGCATTTGCGCTGGCCATGCGCATCAAGGGCGAGACGGTGGACGAGTTGCTGGGCTTTGCCCAGGCGCTGCAGGCGCGCTGCCTGCTGGTGCACAGCGACCGGCCGGTGATCGTGATCCCCAGCTACAACGGCGCCCGCCGCCTGCCCAACCTGACCCCGCTGCTGGCCATGCGCCTGGCGCAAGAAGGCGCCCGGGTGCTGGTGCATGGCCCGCTGCATGACCCGGCGCGCATCACCAGCGCCGAGATCTTTCAGGCCCTGGGCCTGCCCCCGGCAGATGGCCCGGCCGGTGTGCATGAGCGCTGGAAACGCCATGAGCCGGCTTTCATCACCACCGAAACCCTGAGCCCCGCACTGCAGCGCCTGCTGGACGTGCGCTGGGTGGTGGGCCTGCGCAACTCCGGCCACACCATTGCCAAGCTGCTGCAGCCGGTGCAGGGCGCACCGGCATTGCGCCTGGCCAGCCACACCCACCCCGAATTTGGCCAACTGATGACTGACTTTGCCGAGCGCAGCAGCGCCGACATGATGCTGCTGCGTGGCACCGAGGGTGAAGCCGTGGCCGACCCGCGCCGCTGCCCCAAGCTCGATGTGTGGCTGCGCGGCCAGTGGCAGGCTGATTTGTCCTGCCCGCTGCAAGAGGGTGTGCTCACCGCCCTGCCCCTGCTGCCGCGCCAGATTGACGCCGCCACGGTGGCGGTCTATATCCAGGGCGTGGTGGCGGGTGAAAAACCCGGCCCGGCGCCGCTGGACAAACAGGTGGATTTGCTGCTGCAAGCCCTGCAGCGGCTGAACAGCACGCGGCACGAAAAACGCGCTTGAGTGTGTTGGCACAGCGTGGCGCGGCGCAGTGCAGCGCCACCAAAAACCAGCCCGGGATAATCCCGGCCCATGCCCAGCCCCGCACCCCACCACTTTGATCTGATCGTGCTGGGCGCCGGTGCCGCCGGCCTGTTTTGCGCCGGTTTGGCAGGTCAACGCGGCTTGCGCGTGCTGTTGATCGACCATGCCACCAAGGTGGCTGAAAAAATCCGCATCTCGGGTGGTGGCCGCTGCAACTTCACCAACCGGGGCACCACGCCGGCGCAGTTCTTGTCGGCCAACCCAGACTTTTGCCGCTCGGCACTGGCACGCTACAGCCCGGCCGATTTCATCGCGCTGGTGCAGCGCCACCGCATCAACTTCCACGAGAAGCACAAAGGCCAGCTCTTCTGCGACGGCTCGGCCGAGCAGATCATCCAACTGCTGCTGGACGAATGCGCCGCTGGCCTGGTGCAGCGCTGGCAGCCCTGCACCGTGGCCGCCGTGCGGGCGCTGGACAGTGGGTTCGAGCTGGACACCAGCCAGGGCTGCGTGCGCAGCAGGCAGTTGGTGGTAGCCACCGGCGGCCTGGCCATCCCCAAGATTGGCGCCAGCGACCTTGGCTACCGGCTGGCCCGCCAGTATGGCCACAAGCTGATCGAGCCACGCCCTGCCCTGGTGCCGCTGACCTTTGATGCCGCTGCCTGGGCGCCGCTGGTGCCGCTGGCCGGTGCATCGCTGGCGGTCGACATCACCACGGATGGCATCAACAAGAAGCAGCACGGCCGGTTCCACGAAGACCTGCTGTTCACCCACCGGGGCTTGAGCGGCCCGGCGGTGCTGCAGATCTCCAGCTACTGGCGCCCCGGCCAGCCCTTGACCATCAACCTGCTGCCCGGCCAGGACGCGGCACAGTGGCTGCGCGAGGCCAAACAACACTCCAATCGCCAACTGGGCAAGACCCTGGCCGGCCTGCTGCCACAGCGCCTGGCCGACGCCTGGCTGACCACGCTGGGCCTGGACCCGACCAAGCCCCTGCCCGAGTTGCGCGACAAGGATTTGCAGCGCCTGGCCGAGTCGCTGTCGCACTGGACCATCACGCCCAACGGCACCGAGGGTTTCCGCAAGGCCGAGGTCACCGCCGGTGGTGTGGACACCCGCGAGCTGGACAGCCGCAGCATGACCAGCAAACGCCAGCCCGGCCTGTATTTCATTGGCGAGGTGGTGGACGTGACCGGCTGGCTGGGGGGCTACAACTTCCAGTGGGCCTGGGCCAGTGCGGCGGCATGTGCCGAGGCTTGCGCTGCGCTGGCCACCACCCTGTCCAGCGCCACAGATGCCGGGCTATAATCTGCGCTTTGCTGGCAAACCGCGCGTCGATTCCCCAGCCTGGATCATCCGATATCAGCAAGTCGAGGCATCGGACTGCACCAAACCGCCGAACTGTGAAAGCGCCAAAGCGCTGCATCGGTCGGCTGCGACAGGACCACCGAGCGCATACCTTTTAGGACTTTGGAGTTAAATGACCACGATTCGCGTCAAGGAAAATGAGCCTTTCGATGTCGCTCTGCGCCGCTTCAAGCGCACGATCGAGAAGCTGGGCCTGCTCACCGACTTGCGGGCCCGCGAGTTTTACGAAAAGCCCACTTCCGAGCGCAAGCGCAAGAAGGCTGCGGCGGTCAAGCGCCATTACAAGCGTGTGCGCAGCATGCAGTTGCCCAAAAAGCTGTTCTAAGCTTTTTGCCACTGCCAACAAACGCCCGCGCGGCTTGCCGTAGCGGGCGTTTTGCATGGCGCGCCGTCTTTGTCCAAAACCCCAACCCACCCCATCCTGCCCGGAGCCAGACCATGAGCCTGAAAGACCAGATCACCGAGGACATGAAGGCCGCCATGCGCGCCAAGGACACCGCCCGGCTGTCCACCATCCGCATGCTGCTGGCGGCCATCAAGCAGCGTGAGGTGGATGAGCGCATCGTGTTGGACGACGCTGCGGTGGTGGTCATCGTCGACAAGTCCATCAAGCAGCGCAAGGATTCGATTGCTGCATTCCAGACCGCTGAGCGCGCCGATCTGGTGGCCAAAGAAAGCGCCGAGTTGCTGGTGCTGCAGGACTACCTGCCGGAGCGGCTGTCAGCGGATGAGGTGGCGGCTGCGGTGGCCGGCATCGTGACCAGCCTGGCCACCGACCTGGGCCGCGCGGTGGGCCAGGCCGACATGGGCAAGGTGATGGCGGCGGTCAAAACCCAATTGGCGGGCAAGGCCGAGATGGGCACGGTGTCGGCAGCGGTCAAGGCTGCGTTAAGCAAGTAAGGCGGCCAAGTAAGCTTGCACACCATGAACACCACACTGCCCATCCGCCCCATCACCGACACCGTGTGTGTGGCCCCACAACTGGCCCCTGAGCACATGGCCGAGCTGGCCCGCCTGGGGTTCAAAACGGTGGTCAACAACCGGCCGGATTTTGAGCACGGGCCTGATCAACCCACCAGTGCTGCCGTGCAGGCCGCCGCTGAGGCCGCCGGGTTGCAATACCGCCATCTGCCAGTGGCCGGCGGCTACCAATCGCCTGAAGAAGCAGCCGCCTTTGCCCAACTGCTGCAAGACCTGCCACACCCGGTGCTGGCGTTTTGCCGCTCGGGTGCACGGTCAACCCGGCTTTACCAGTTGGCGACCGGGGCCTGAGCTTGCGGCTCAGCCGCAGGCTCGGCCACACCCTCAGCCGCACACCTGCTGGGCCGTCTCCACCACCAGCCGCAGCTTGTCGCGCTGGGCCTGCACGGCGATGGTGTTGCCATGCACCGTGCTGCTGAAGCCGCTTTGCGGGCTCAAGGCAAGCTGGTCCATCGGCGCGTACTTTGACGCCTCGTCAATGCGGCTCTTGAGGGCGTCCTTGCGCTTCATCTCGCCAAACTTGGTGGTCACCAGGCCCACCGCCGCCGCCTTCGACCACATGCCCGCAGCCTTCGACTGTTGAAGACTTGGAAAGGGACCCGGAACGACAATAATCGGCGGGTAACATTCCTTCGTGAGGCAATACGGCCGGTCATGCTACGAGAAGGATGCCTTCACCGGAACCAACGCGCGCAGGCCTGGCCTGGTGGAAACGGCCAAGGGTGGCATGCTATTCCTGGACGAAATGGGCGACATGCCGCTGTCTTTGCAGGTCAAGCTGCTGCGCTTGATCGAGTCGGGCAAGCTTCCGCCGCGTCGGTGCCATCCAGACCCAGCAGGCCGACTTCCAACTTCCGACTGCTGGCGGCCACCCACTAGCCCCTGCTGCAGGGGGTGGCAGACGGCCGCTTCCAGCAAGACCTGTACTACCGCCTCAGCGCCTTCCCGATCCACTTGCTGCCGCTGCGTGATCGGGCGGACGACATCCCGATGCTGGTCGACTCCTTCCTGCAGCGCGGCGGCGCCAAGCACCGCCATTCGGTAGAGCCACAGGCCATGGCCCGGATGCAAGCCCATGGCTGGCCCGGCAATATCCGCGAGCTGCGCAATGTGCTGGAGCGTGCCCGCCTGTTCGCTGACGACGGCGTGCTGAGGGCCGAGCAGCTACCCGAGCCGCTGGGTAGTGGGCCGCGCCTGCCGCCCCTGATCGAGCCAGCGCCGCGCGGTGTCGCCAGGCCGGGCAAGATCGACGATGTCGCGTTGACGCGGCTGGCAGAGCAGGCGCAAGGAACGCGCAAGGCATTGGCTCGGCAGCTAGGGCTCAGTAAACGCACACTCTACCGCCGGCTCAAGGCCCTAGTCTTACTGTGTTATAAATCAATAACTTATCCAAGCATCTTCAAGCAGGAGGTGAGCCTTGATCGAAGCGCTGCAGGAGTTTGAGCAGTACATGGCCCATTTGAGCGAAGGCCTG
>JANPOW010000117.1:0-8226 GCA_031428185.1 Betaproteobacteria bacterium
ACATCAACGCTCCTGCAGCGCGCCCTGGAAGCTGCGCAGCACTGGTTTGAGAAGGTATTGCATGACGCTGCGCTGGCCGGTGAGGATGCCCACATCCACCGGCATGCCGGGGGTGATGGGCAAGGGCTTGCCGTGCAGCGTCATCTGGTCGCGGGCAGCGATCAACTGCACCTCGAAGTAGGCCTCACCACGCTCGTCCACCACGGCATCGGCACCCACGGTCTTGACCTCGCCGCTCAGCTGGCCGTAGGTGGCCGCGTCATACGACAAGACCTTGATGTGGGCGGTCTGGCCAGCGCGGATGAAGCCGATGTCGGCCGGTTTGATGCGCACGTTCATCAGCAGGTTGGCCTCGTCGGGCACGATTTCCAGAATCGGTTTGCCCGGTGCCGCCACACCGCCCCGGGTGTTGATCAGCACCCGGTTGACCACACCCTGCACCGGCGATGTCAGCTCACGCCGGGTGGCTTTGTCTTGCCGCCCGCCGATGGTGGCGGTCAGCGTGGCCGACTTGGTCTGCAGCTCACTGCGCAAAGTGCCCCACTGAGCGCGGGCGCGCGCGTCCGCCTCGTGGGCTTGGGCCTGCGCCTCGGCCATGCCGGCGCGCAGGCGCGGCAGTGATTGGCGCACGCTGTCGATCTCGGTTTTTTGCTGCAGCAGGCGTGATTGCGCGGCCAAAAAATCACTGCGTGCGCCGGCGCCCTCATTGAACAGGCGCTCTTCAATCGCAAAGGCTTCTTCGGCCACCCGCAGCGCGCCTTGCAGGGACTGGATGCGGGATTCGGCTTCAGCCAGTTCACCGCGCCGGCGCTGCAGCGCTTCGCGCAGCGAGGCCTGGTTGGACACATGCTCACGCTGGGCGTCGCGCCAGAGCTGCATTTCCTTGTCCACCAGCTCGGGCGCCTGCTGGCGCAGCAGCGCATCAAACTTGGGCGCACCACCGCCCAGCAAGGCCTCCAGCCTGGCGCGGCTGGCCAGTGTGGCCAGTTGTTGCTGGCGGCTTTCACCCAGGTCGGCCTGGGCCTGGGCGGTGTCCAGCCGGGCCAGCACCTGGCCGGCCGTGACCCGCTCACCCACACCCACCAGCATCTCTTGCACGATGCCGCCCTCCAGGCTTTGCACCTCTTGCAGCCGGCTGGGCGGCACCACCGCGCCCCGGCCTTGCGCGGCCACATCCAACTGCGCCACGCTGGCCCAGACGATGGCCACCACGATGAACAGCACCATCACGCCCACCATCGCCAGCACCACCCGGTGCGGGCCGCTGTCGGGGTCGGGGTGGTGCGGGCTGACGGTGCGCACCGACAGGGCGCTGCTCATCGCACACCCCCGGCAGCCCGCACCCGCTGCGCGTCTGCAGGGCGCGGCTCAACCGCCGGTGCGGCGGTGCGCAGTGGCGCGCCGGCTGCACCACCCGGCACCGACTTGGCGGCGTCCTCGTTGCTGCGTTGGTTCATCAGCGCTTTCAGCACGTCATCGCGCGGGCCGTCGGCCACCACGCGGCCGCGGTCCATCACCACCAGCCGGTCCACCAGGGCCAGCATGGCCATGCGGTGGGTGGCCAGCACGATGGTGGTGCCTTGCAAGGCACGCAGGCGGGCGATCAGTTTTTGTTCGGTGGCCGGGTCCACCATGCTGCTGGGCTCGTCCATCAGCAGCAGCCGGGGTGAGCGCAGCAGCGCGCGCGAGATGGCCACCAACTGGCGCTGGCCGCCGGACAAGCGGTCACCGCGCTCGCCCACTTGCGTGGACAGCCCCTCGGGCAACTGGGCAATCACCTCGTCCAGGCCAGACAAGCGCACCGCCGCCAGCAGCGCGCTGTCTTTGGCCTGCACCCGGCCCAGCTCGATGTTTTCGCGGATGCTGCCGTGAAACAGCGTCACATCCTGCGGCACGTAGCCGATCTGGCGCCGCATCGACAGCGGCTCCAGCTGGGTGTTGACCAGTTCATCCAGCAGCACACTGCCTGAGCCTGGCGCATGCTGGTTGAGCACCAGCTTGAGCAGGGTGCTTTTGCCCGAGCCCAGCTTGCCGATCACGCCCACCTTCTCACCGGCGCGCAGTTTGAGGTTGAGGCCCTGGATCACCGGCGGCTGGTTGGGGTAGGCAAAGGCCACATCACGGAACTCCAGCGCGCCCACCAGCGGCGGCGCCTTGACGCTGGCCTCATCCTGGTCGGTGGGCGAGCGCATGATTTTGTCGAGCGCGCGGTAGCTCAGCTTGGTCTGCTCCCAGCGCACGATCATGCTGGCCAGTTGGCTGATGGGCGCAAGCGCCCGGCCGGTAAGCAGGCTGACCGCAATCACCTGGCCCATGGTCATCGCGTTTTGCGCAATCAGCATCGCGCCCAGGCCCACCACCGCGATGCCCACTGCGGCCAGCACCGCCGCATTGGCGTAGCTGACCTTGGTGGTGATCTCGCGGGTGTGCATGTTGTTGTGCGAGATGGCCTGGGTCAGGCCCTCCCACTTGCGCCGGCTCCAGGCTTCGGCGCCCAGGGCCTTGATGGTGTCCAGCCCGTTCATGGTCTCGAACAGGTGGGCCGTGCGCTGCGAGCTTTCTTGCGTGCCCTCATTCACCGCACGCGCCAGCGGGCCACGCGCGAGCCAGGCAATGCCGATCAGCAGCGGGATGGCCACCAGCGGCACCAGGGCCAGCCAACTGCCGACAAACAAAATCACTGCCAGGTAGAGCAGCACAAACGGCAAATCGCCCAGCACGGTGAGCGAGCTGG
The DNA here is from genome assembly GCA_031428185.1 of Betaproteobacteria bacterium. Lineage (GTDB taxonomy): Bacteria > Pseudomonadota > Gammaproteobacteria > Burkholderiales > Burkholderiaceae_C > Pseudaquabacterium. The sequence goes on from JANPOW010000117.1 coordinate 2,735, forward strand.
AGGCAAAAAACTCACGCACCGCCTCGAAATCACGCACGGTATTGGCCAGCACTCCGCCTGACGCCGGCCGGCTGCTGGCGCGCATCTTCAGGCACTGGGCAAAGACGCGGGCCGACAGCGCCACGTCCATGCGGCGGGCCGCACTTTCCAGCAGGTTGCTGCGCAGCAGGCGCATCACAAATTCAAACAACAGCACCAGGCCAGCGGCCGATGTGAGCACGCCCAGGCTGCCCAGCGCGCCGTTGGGCACCACCCGGTCGTACACCGCCATCGAATAAAACGGCAGCAGTGCGCCAAACACATTGAGCACCATGGTGCCCAGCAAGGCCCAGCCAAACAGCCAGCGGTTGCGGCGGAACACACCCCAGAACCACTGGCCAGGCTCAGGCAGGGTGTAGAGCAGGCTGCGCGCGTCAAAGTGCATGCGGGCGCGCACCGCAGTCCATTTGCCGTTGGGCACTTCTTCGGCAATGGCTGCGGCGTTGAGCCAGCTGACACCGTCAATGCCCGGCATGTGGCATTCATAGCCGCCGTTTTTGGCGGCCACCACGGCCAGCGTGCGGCCACCTCTGCCAATCACCAGCGCCGGCAACTCGGTGGGCCGGCGCGCGCCGTCGGGCAACGGGGTGCCGGTCAGGTCGGCGTGGTTGAGCAGCTCTTGCAGGGTGTCGGCGCTGGGGCCACCGGCCTGGTTGTCATGCAGGGTGGCGTCCAGCGCTTCGCGCAGGCGCTCGGTCTGCACCGTCGACCCCAGCAGGCGGGCCAGAAACACCACGCAGTCATGCAATGGCATGGTGCTGCCGTGCAGCACGGAGTCACCAAAGTCGTGGGGTGCGACGGAGAGTTGAAAGTCGGTCATCGGGGGCTCGGGTCAGCACGCTGCGGCGGCGCAGGCAAATGGTGGGATTCGCATGTCAGCTTGCTTCGGCAGGACGGCCCAACACTTGTGGCCCAACCGCACACCACAGCAACCGAAACCGGTGATTGCGGCAAGAAAACGCAAATGCGCCGGCTGTGAGCAGCCCAGTTCGGGCCACCCACACGCCGGCACCGGCGCCCACCCGGACGCGCAGGCTGGCCAGGTGGGCTGTGGCTGTGGCCACCGCCCACCCGGCCACTATCACGCGGCCGCCGCGTGGTGGTCCTCGCGGGTCAGTGCGGCCAGGCGCCGCATCACCTCACCGGCGTCACCCCCGTTGGCGCTGCCGGCCTCATCGGCATGCTTGACCTGGCAGGTGCTGACCATGTCCGAGCCACCCACCACCACATCCATCGCACGGTCGTCACCCAGCAGATCGGCCATGGTCGGCAGGGCCACACCGGCGGCTTTGGCATCGGCCGCGTCGACGTTGAAGTACACGTCGGTCATGTCCACCGAGGCGCCGCTGTCCAGCGTGGCGCTGCTGCGCTCCAGGTGCATATTGCCCTGGGCGTCGATGAAGGGCAGCTCGGTATAGGCCACCGTCAGGCTGGCCACACCGGCTTGGGCCAGCGTGCGCAGTTCGCCAGCATCCGTGCTGTGGTTGCCGTTGGCGTCTTGCCAGATCATCAGCTTGCCAAAGTCGGCGTCCAGGCTGTTGACCACCCCGTCGTGGTTGCTGTCATAGCTGGCCAGATTGGCAAAGCCCGCGCCCTTGGCGTTGCCACCAAACAGCTCGCTGATGCCGTCGATCTTGCCGTTGCCGTTGATGTCTACCGCCAGAAAGCCATCACCGCTGGAGATCCAGCCCGATTTGACCGCCGCGCCGTTGCCAAACAGGTCAAAGCTGCCGGCGCTGTCCGACCGGGCAATGGTGTGGATGCCGTTGCCGTCCAGGTCGATGACGATGGGCGTGATGGCGGCGTCACGGGTCTGGTCAGACTGGCCGGAGGTCAAACTGAACAGGTCGGTCTTGCTGACGTTGGTGGTGGCGTTGGCGTCACCCTTCACGTCGGAATCGATCGCGTCGTTGCTGCCCACGTCCTTGACGCCCCAGGCCCAGTTGTTCATGTTGAACGTGCCACCGTAAGAGGCGTTGTGCAATACGTTGGACTTGTCGAACTGCAGGTAGTAGCTGCCCGGGTCCACGTTCGAGAACTGGTAGTTGCCCGCGGCGTTGGTGGTGGTGGTGTAGAGCACCGTGCCGGCCGCGTCCCGCAGTGCGACCTTGATGCCGCCGATGCCAATTTCACCCACGTCCTGGACGTTGTTGTGGTTTTTGTCCTCCCACACCTTGTCGCCCACACAGGCCTTGAGGTAGACACCCGCGTCCACCGTCAGGTTGTGTTCACCGGCGGCCAAGGTGATGACACCGGTGGCGCCACTGGCGTCGATGTCGGAATCTTTGCTGTCGTCCGCGCCCTGGTTGGCTTTGGTGGCCAGGTAGCCCTTGCCGCTGGTGTCGGCAAACACCACCTGGTACTTGCCGGCCGTCAGGTCATTGAAGGCATAAGCGCCATTGGCCAGCGTGGTGGTGGTGGCGCTGATGTCGTCCCGGGTGCCGAACACACCGTCCACACCCGCGCCCTTGAGCGTGACCTTGATGCCGGCCACACCGCCTTCACCGGCGTCCTGCAGGCCGTTGAAGTTCTTGTCTTCGAACACCTTGTCGCCGATCGAGCCCTTGGTGGCCACCGTGCCCTTGCCGGTGTAGTAGGCATCGTCCTTGTCCGTGACCGCCTGGCTGCCGGTGACAGCATCAACCGCCGTGACCGTGCCGGTGTTCTTGATGGTGCCGCTGGAGGCCACCTCTTTGGCGGTGTAGGTCCAGGTCTCGGTGGTGTCGAGCAAGCCGTTGGCATTGCTGTCGCCGCTGACGTACTTGACATCGGCGATGCGGTCGTCGGTCAGCAGCACGTTTTTCAGCGCGGTATCACCGGTGTTCTTGACGATGTAGGTGAAGGTGACGGTGCTGCCGGCCTTGACCTCCAGCCCCGGAGGCGCGTCAGCGTCATACAGCTGGGTGTCGACCACGCTGCTGTAGGTGGTCTTGGTGGCGCTGAAGCTGCTACCCAGGTCGTTCTCTTTGGCGAAGGCTTTGCTGACCTCGTCAAACTTGCCCGACTCGATCGCGTACTTGCTTTCGGCGACCACCTGCTCCTTGCTGTAGGCGTAGTCCACCTTGCCATGACTGGCGTTCAAGTAAGCCGCCACACATTCGCGCATCAGCTTGTCTTGGCTGCTGCTGCCGGTTGAACCCAGCACCTCGTAGACCGACTTGGTGCCGGCAGCGCTGTTGACACCAAACACCGAGTTAAAGCTTTCCTTGCCTGTGACGCCAGCAATGCCGGACCACCCGTTGGGCGTGGCGGTGGTTTCCCAGTAGCCGCTGTGCTTGCCGGTGGCCACCCAGTTGTTGGTGCTGGTGGTGGCGCAGTTGGACTTCCAGTAGCTGCAGTCGGCGCCCTGACCACCGTTGTTGGTGGGGGTGGTGGTCAGCGTGCTGGAGACATACTTCTCCACATCGATACCGGGCTTGAAGTTGCCCACCAGGCCAGCGTCGATGGTCAGGTTGTCGCTGCAGGCATTGACGATGATGGGCGCTGTCTCGGTCACCGTGGTGCAGGTCACCAGCTTGACGTTGTCGATGATGCCGCCCTTGCTGTCGTCGTCACCGGCTTGCCCGCGAAACTCCAGCTTGTCCGCACCACCGGTGCCGGTGACGGTGAAGCTGTAGGTCTTCATCGCCGTGCTGGTGGGGTCAATGGTGGCGATCTTGCTGCCGGCCCAGTACACCTCCACCGTGCTGGTGGCCAGCGCCGTGCCCGCGCGGGCGGCGATGTCGACCGACAGCTCATAGGTCTGCTTGGCCGTCGTCTGGATCGCCTGGTAGAAGCCGGTGGTGCCGCAGCTGTTGGCGTCCAGCTCGGCCACCTTGGCGCCGGTGGCGCCGGTCACGCCGTAGCTGGTGGCGGTATTGACTTCAACCTCGTCGCCGCTGCCGGTCCAGCCGGTGGTGCCGGACTCGAAGCTGCCGTTGCAGACCAGGTTGGTGCTGCCCTTGGTCAGCGTGGCCACCACGTCGCTGTCCAGCGCGTCGTCACCGATGTTGGCCTTGGTTGCCACGTAGTTGGTGCCAGCGTCGAAGCGGATCTTGTAGGTGCCAAATTCAACCTGGTCAAACAAGTACAGGCCGTTGGCATCGGTGGTGGTGCTGCGGCTGGTGTCGTCAGCAGTGCCCAGGGTGCCGTCGGCGCCAGCGCCGATCAGCGCGACCTTGACACCGGCCAGGCCTTTTTCACCGGCGTCTTGCACGCCGTTGTTGTTGGTGTCTATCCACACCCGGTCGCCCAGCTTGACTTGGCAGGTCACCAGGCCGGCGTCCACCGTCAGGTTGCTGTCGCCTGAGTTCAGGCTGTAGAGCGTGGTTTTGCCGCTGGTCTGGTCGGCGTCGCTGTCGGTGCTGTCAGACCCGTTGTTGTTGGCATCCTTGACGGTCAGGCCATAGCCGGTTGGCGCGACAAACTGCACGCTGTAGGCGCCCGGCGTCAGGTTGGTGAACAGGTACTTGCCGTTCACATCGGTGGTCTGGCTGGCCACCACCACGCCTGCGGCATTGCACAGGTTGACGGTGACACCGGCCTTGCCGGCCTCACCCGCATCCTGGATGCCGTTGCGGTTGGCATCCAGCCACACCTTGTCGCCCAGGCTGGCGCTGCGGTACAGGCCGGCGTCCACCGTGTTGTTCACGTCACCGGCGGCCAGCACGTAGTTGCCGGTCTTGCCGTTGGCGCCGATGTCGCTGTCCACGGCGTCGCTGGCGGCGCTATTGCCACCCACGTCCTTGGCGCTGACCAGGTAGTTGGCCGGGGCCACCACCTGCACGCTGTAGGTGCCGGCGGCCACATCAAAACCGTACTTGCCAGCGGCGTCGGTGGTGGTGCTGCCCACCACGTTGCCGTTGGCATCACACAGGTTGACGGTGACGTTGCCGATGCCCACCTCACCCGCGTCTTGCGTGCCGTTGGCGTTTTTGTCCTCGAACACCAGGTCGCCGATGTGCGCCTTGGCCGGGGTCAGTTCACCAAAGTTGTTGTTGATGCTGTCCACACCGGCGCCCAGGGTGATGGCGCTGATTTTGTCGTTGCTCACCGTGCCACCTGCGCTGCCGGCGGTGTCTTTGCCGTCGGCGTAGCCGGCCGGCTGGGTTTCGGTGACGCTGTAGCTGCCAGGGCGCAGGCCGGTGAAGGCGTAGCTGCCGTCGGCCGCCGTGGTGGCGCTGACGCTGACGGCCACGCCCAGGTCGTTGGTGCCGGTCAGGGTGACGGTGGCGCCGGCGATGCCGCCCTCACCCGCACCCTTGAGTCCGTCGTTGTTGACATCGTTGTAGACACAGCCGGCAATGCTGGCCGCCTTCAACTCACCAAAATTGACACCGCTGGGTGCATCCCCCGGGTTCAGCGTGATGGTGCTGACCTTGTCGTTGCCCAGCACACCGCCTGAGTTGCCGGCGCTGTCTTTGCCGTCCAGATAACCCGCAGGCTGGCTTTCGGTGACGGTGTAGCTGCCGGGG
>JANPOW010000118.1:0-8535 GCA_031428185.1 Betaproteobacteria bacterium
AAGCGCACCGGGCCTGACCTGCACCGGGTGGGCGGCAAGTACAGCGATGAGTGGCACCGCATCCACCTGAACAACCCACGCGACCTGGTGCCCGAGAGCAACATGCCGGCGTACACCTGGTTGGCGCAAGGCCAGCTTGACCCGGCCGACATGGCGCCCAAGATGAAGGGCTTGCGCTTGGTGGGCGTGCCCTACACCGACGACGAAATCAACAAGGCCGGTGATGAGGTCAAGGGCAAGAGTGAGCTGGATGCGGTGATTGCCTACCTGCAGGTGATGGGCACGGCCCGCAAGTAGGCCCGCAAACACGCACCGCAAACACGCCCACAAACGCGGCTGCCGCACAAGGAGTTCAACATGGATGTCAACGCACTGCGCAGCATCACCACCGTGTTCATGTTGGTGGTGTTCCTGGGCATCGTGGTCTGGGCCTGGAACGGGCGGCGGCGCGCTGAATTTGCGCAAGCCGAGCAACTGCCGTTTCTGGACAGCACGCCCGCCGCCGCCGCCGCGTTGAATGGAGAAAAAGAATGAGCGATTTTGTCAACACCGGCTGGTCGATTTTCGTCATCGTCATCGTGGTAGCGGGTCTGCTGTTCTGCCTGTTCATCCTGCTGGTGGCCAGCAAACGCAAGGTGATGGCCAATGACAACACCACCGGCCACGTCTGGGACGAAGACCTGCAAGAGCTGAACAACCCGCTGCCGCGCTGGTGGATGTGGTTGTTTGTGATCACCGTGGTGTTTTCGGCCATCTACCTGGCCTTGTATCCCGGCCTGGGCACGGTGCCAGGCACCCTGAAGTGGACCAGCGCCGGCCAGTGGCAGGCCGAGCAGGCCAAGGCCAATCTGGCGATGGCCCCGGTCTACGCCAAGTTCAGTGCCATGTCGGCGGCTGATCTGGCCAAAGACCCACAGGCCATGGGCATTGGCGAGCGCTTGTTCATCAACAACTGCGCGCAGTGCCACGGCTCGGACGCGCATGGCAGCAAGGGCTTCCCCAACTTGACTGACTCGGACTGGTTGGGTGGCAGCGGGCCGGACTACATCGCCAAGACCATCACCGGCGGCCGCACCGGCATGATGCCGCCGATGGCCGCTGCGGTGGGCAGCGCTGACGACGTGCGCAACGTGGCCAACTACGTGCTCAGCTTGTCCGGCAGTGCCCACAACAATCTGGCAGCGCAATTGGGCAAACCAAAATTTGCCACCTGCGCCGCTTGCCACGGCCCGGAAGGCAAAGGCACCCAGGCGCTGGGCGCGCCCAATCTGACCGACAAAATCTGGCTGCACGGCTGGGGCGAAGACGCCGTGGTCGCCATGGTCACCAACGGCAAGACCAACGTGATGCCGGCGTTTGATGGTCGGCTCAACGCCGAGCAGATCTATGTGCTGGCGGCCTATGTCTGGAATCTGTCGCAAACCACTGCGGTGGCAGCCAGGTAAGGCCTGGCCCGCGTATGCCCAAAGCCCCGGCTGCCCCCGCCACCGCTGTTGGCTTGCTGGCCCAAGACGCGGCCGCCACAGCGACCGATGCCAACGGCCTGGTGGGCGATGACGCCGCGGTGGCGGTGGTGTCGCTGTATGAGAAGCAGAAGAAGATTTACGCCCGCGCGGTGAGTGGCTGGTTTGCCACCTGGCGTTGGGCGCTGGTGTGGGCCACCCAGTTGCTGTTCTACGGCCTGCCCTGGCTGCGCTGGAACGAGCGCCAGGCGGTGCTGTTTGACCTGAGCACGCGGCGCTTCTACATCGGCCCCCTAGTGCTGTATCCGCAAGACTTCATCTACCTCACCGGCCTGCTGATCATCTGCGCCTACGCGCTGTTTTTGTTCACGGCCGTGGCTGGCAGGTTGTGGTGTGGTTTTGCCTGCCCGCAAACTGTGTACACCGAGGTCTTCATGTGGGTAGAGCAGAAGATCGAGGGTGACCGCGTGGCCCGCATGCGGCTGGACGAAGCCCCGTGGTCGCTCAACAAGCTGTGGCGCAAGTCGGCCAAACAGGCGGTGTGGATTGCCATCGGCCTGTGGACCGGCTTCACGTTTGTCGGCTATTTCACGCCCATCCAGGTGCTGGCGGCCGACGCGCTGAGCTTTGGTCTTGGCCCGTGGGAGTGGTTCTGGGTGCTGTTTTACGGCTTTGCCACCTACGGCAATGCCGGTTTTCTGCGTGAGCAGGTGTGCAAGTACATGTGCCCCTACGCCCGCTTCCAGAGTGCGATGTTCGACAAGGACACGCTGATCATCAGTTATGACGCCGAGCGTGGTGAGCCGCGTGGCTCACGCTCACGCAAGGCCGACCCCAAGCTGTATGGCCTGGGTGACTGCATCAACTGCGGCCTGTGTGTGCAGGTCTGCCCCACCGGCATCGACATCCGCAACGGCCTGCAATATGAGTGCATCGGCTGCGCCGCCTGCATCGACGTGTGTGACGGCGTGATGGACAAGATGCAATACCCCAAGGGCTTGATCCGCTACGACACGCAAAACGGTCTGGCCCAGCACCTGAGCCGCAGCCAGCGCCTGGTGCGCATCTTCCGGCCCAGGGTGTTGATTTACGGCGCTGTGCTGGGCCTCATCGTGCTGGCGTTTTTCATCAGCCTGGCCATGCGCCACCCGTTCAAGGTGGACGTGGGGCGCGACCGCGCCACGCTGGCGCGCCAGGTGGACGACGGCCAGGTCGAGAACGTCTACCGCTTGCAGATCATGAACGCGACCGAATCGCCGCAGCGCTACAGCGTGGCGGTGCACGGCCTGCCCGGCATCGTGCTGGGCGCCGTGCCACAACCCACGCTGGCGGCGGCCGAGGCGCGCTGGGTCACGCTCAGCGTGCGGGTGCCTGCGGCCACGGCGCAGCAGGCCGGGCCGGGCGCACATGCCATCCAGTTCGAGGTTGGCGTGATCGATACCGATGTGCGTGGCCAGACCACCACGCGTGCTGCGGTGACTGAAAAATCCACCTTTGTCGTACCGCGCTGACGCGCCGCACCGGAGTTCAACCCATGGCCCAGCCCGATTGCACCCCCGCCACCCGGCCAGCGCCAAACCCGCAACCCGGCAGTGCCGCACCGTGGTGGCGCGTGGGCATGGTGTGGCTGGTGGTGGGCGGCCCGGCACTGGTGGTGGTGGCCAGCCTGGGCACCGCGGTGGTGGCCTACCGGGGCGCCGACGAGCTGTTGATTGACACCCCATCGGCCCGCCACGCGCCGGTGCAGCCCACCGGCAAGACACCGGCGCTGACGGCGCGCAACCACGCCGCCACGGCCACACCGGCCGCCGCACCGGAGCGCCCGTGATGCCAGTCACCGACCTGCCAGGCACCGGCCTGCGCCTGCGGGTGCTGGCCATCCTGTGGCCCGCCTTCTTGATGGCCGGTGTGCTGGAGATGCTGGTTTTTGCGCTGGTCGACCCCGGCAACCTGCACTGGTTTGGCGGTGAGCAGGTGGCGCTGTCCGCGTCGGCGGTCTACACCCTGGCGTTTTTTGCGTTCTGGCTCGTGATCGCCACAGCGGGTGCATTGACCCACCTGCTGGCGGTGAGTGCCGAGGACATCAACCAAGCGCCTGGGCGGCGCAATGCCTGGCTGCGTTGACGCCGTGCTGAGCCCGCATTGACGCCGCGCTGAGGCCGCGTCAGCAACTCACCCGGTGCACCAAGGCCTGCAGTTTGTCCTGGTCCCGGATGCTGATCTGGCGCTGCTTGACGTCCAGGATGCCATCGTCCTGAAACTAAGGCGGCCAGCCGCTCTTCTGCCCGCATGCTGCCCAGCAACAGCATCACGCCGTGGTCACGCACGATCTCGCGGCTCATGATCTTGTGGACCTGGTGCTGTGTCCAACCGCGCCAGGTTGTCGCGCGACAAAGCCACTGGCAAACACCGCTCGCGCAGGTTGCAACTGGAACAGGCAACCTTGAAGGGCTCAAGGCGCATCTTGGTGGCGTCGGCGGGCAGGTTCATGGTCAAAGGCGGGCGCGGCAAGGCGGGGCAACGGCCAGTTGGCTGCTGCAGAGGCTTGATTGATTGGCCAGCGCCGTGCCAGCCGCTTGCGTCAGGTCAAGGCATACGCCGGCTGGATTGGCACAGTCCTGGGCATGTTCGCCCCCATCACTGACCAAGTGCCCGTGTTGACTGAGGCCATGCCGCGCCGCCTGGACCAGCCCGGGCCGCGTTACACGTCCAACCCCGCCGCTGACCGGTTTGTTGAAGCCTTCGGCCCGGCCGACCATGCCCGTGCGCTGGCCCGGCGAGCAGTGGGTGCCACGGTGGGTGGCGAGCCACTACTGTCGCTGTCTGTGCACATCCCGGTCTGCGAATCGGTGTGCGACTACTGCGCCTGCAACAAGGTCATCACCAAGCACCATGAGCGAGCGGCTGACACCCTTGACGTGTTGGCCCAAAAAATAGCGCTGACGCTGCAGGCGCTTGGGCCGACCCAGGCGCTGACGCAGTTGCATCTGGGCGCCGGCACACCCACATTCTTGTTGGATGCTGAACTGTCCCGCTTGATGGCCACCATCCGCGCCGCGTTCCGGCTGGCGCCAGGCGCCGAGGTAATGATCGAGGTGGACCCTCGCGCGGCCACGCCAGACCGCCTGCGCCACTTGGCCGCGCTGGGCTTCAACCGGCTCAGCTTTGGCGTGCAGGACTTTGACCCGGATGTGCAACAAGCCATGCACCGGGTCCAGCCTTTTGATGCCTTGGGTGATTTGATGGCCACCGCACGGGAGATCGGTTTCCAGTCCATCAACGCCGACTTGATCGACGGCCTGCCCAAGCAGGCGCCGGCATCGGTTGCCCGCACCGTTGCACAGATTGCCAGCCTGCGGCCAGACCGCATCGCGCTGTATGCCTATGCCCACCTGCCGGCGCGCGTCAAGCTGCAGCGCCGCATCGTCACGACACAACTGCCGGCACCCGAGCAGCGGGTGCGGATGCTGGGCGGGGCCATTGCCGGCTTCATTGCGTTCATTGCGAATATCGACAGCCACATCGGCATGGACCACTTTGCACTGCATGACGACGCCTTGGCCGTGGCCAAGCGCCAGGGCCGCTGCACCGCAACTTTCAGGGCTACAGCAGCAAACCCGATGGCGACCTGTTCGCCGTCGGCGTGTCGGCGTGTCGGCCGCATGGGTGCCACCGACCGCCAAAACGCCAAAACGCCAAGACGCTGGGCGCTGGGCGCTGGACGCCTGTTGCGACGCCGTGCGGCGTGGCCAATTCCCGGTGGTGCGTGGCCTGGGGCTGACCCGTGACGCCATCGTGCGCCGCGCTGTGGTGATGGCCTTGATGTGCCAGCGCAGGTAGAGTTCGAATCGATTGAACTGGCCCACCTGATCCACATGCACGACGACCTCAAGACCGAGCTGGACGACCTGGCTGCGCTGCAGGCGCTGGGCCTGTGCCATGTCAGCGCCGACGCGCTGCAAGTCACCACCACGGGTTGGTCCTTTGGGCGTGCGGTGGCCATGGTGTTTGACCGGCGCCTGCGTGGTGGCCGGGTCCGCCAGCGCTTCTTGCGCATCAGCTAGCCCGCCATGGACCAAGCGCTGCTGCTGAGCGCAGTGCTGATGGGCTTGGCAGGCACACCGCATTGCCTGGCCATGTGCGGTGCTAGCTGCACTGCCGCCAGCGGTGGTCGCGTGCAGGGCCTGCTGCCCTTGCACCTGGGCCGTTTGCTGGGTTATGCGCTGGCCGGAGCGGTGGCAGCGGCCAGCATCGGCAGCCTGGCGGCGCTGGGCCAGGCGGTGGCAGCGCTGCGGCCGCTGTGGTCGCTGGTGCACCTGGCCGCGCTGGCGCTGGGCCTGTACCTGCTGTGGCAAGGCCGGCAGCCAGCCTGGATGGAGCGGCTGGGCCGGCCGCGCGCCAAACCCGTCACGCACCAGGGCAGCAGCGCCTGGCAGGTTGTCAAGTTGCCGGTGCGCCGGGCCGGTTTGGGGCTGGCCTGGGTGGCGTGGCCCTGTGGCCTGCTGCAATCGGCCTTGTTGGTGGCCGGCCTGGCCAACACGCCCTGGCATGGGGCCTTGGTGATGGCTGGTTTTGCGGCTGCATCGGCCGCCGGCCTGGTGCTGGGGCCGGCACTGTGGTGGCGCTGGTCGGGTGGGCGCGGCCTGGGTGGTGCCGCACCGGCCACGCTGGCGGTGCGCTGGGCTGGTGCGGCCTTGGCCTTGGCATCGGCCTGGGCCCTGGGCCATGGCCTGTGGATGCGGGTGGCGGCCTGGTGCCTGAGCTGAATCCTGCCCGCCCAGGAGTGTGGGCGGCAGAACGAAATCGGCTGCAACGGGCGGGGTCGAGTCCCACTTTGTCCCGGCTTTTCGTGGCGTACCTACGGGTACGCGCCTCAAATCCGGGCGCAAATTGGGCTCTCGCCCCACCCGTTTCGCTTCGATCTCTTCTGTCGCCCACACGCCTAGCCGCCAACGCCGGGCCTGAACAAAAACGCCCGGCATCGGCCGGGCGAATCCAACAAAAACGCCCGGCACGGGCCGGGCGAATCCAACAAAAACGCCCGGCATGGCCGGGCGATTCAAGCCGGCAGCGCGCCAGGCGCTGCCAACGCTGAATTACTTCTTGGCAGACGCTGCAGCAGCCGGGGCGGCAGCCTTGTGCTCGTCTTTCTTGTCAGCCTTGGAGGCGGCGGCGGCCGGTGCTGCTGCTTTTTCGTCCTTCTTGACGTCGGCGGCGAAGGCGCCAGCGGTGGCAAAGGTGGCAGCAATCAGGGTGGCCAGGAATTTGTTCATTTGGGAGAGTCCTCAAGAGATTTAAAAATGCCCCACTCACTTGGTGAGGCCTATCCGAAACGCCGGGCGCTGTCAGTCGGTTGACAGGCCCACTGGCATAAACTGCCCGGGTTTTCTAGCAGCGCAGCGCGCGGAGTCACAGCACATGTACCAACACGTCAAGGTGCCCGAAGGTGGGCAAAAAATCACTGTCAACGCGGACTACTCGCTGAACGTCCCTGACCATCCGATCATCCCGTTCATCGAGGGTGACGGCACCGGGCAGGACATCACCCCGGTGATGCTCAAGGTGGTGGATGCTGCGGTGGCCAAGGCCTATGGCGGCGCCAAGAAAATCCACTGGATGGAGATTTACGCGGGCGAAAAAGCCACCAAGGTCTACGGGCCGGACGTCTGGCTGCCGGAGGAATCGCTGGCGGTGCTGCGAGAGTACGTGGTGTCCATCAAAGGCCCGCTGACCACCCCGGTGGGTGGTGGCATCCGCTCGCTCAACGTGGCGCTGCGCCAAGAGCTTGACTTGTACGTGTGCCTGCGCCCGGTGCAGTACTTCAAGGGTGTGCCCTCGCCGGTCAAAGAGCCGCACAAGATCGACATGGTGATCTTCCGCGAGAATAGCGAGGACATCTACGCCGGTATCGAATACGAAGCCGAGAGCGACAAGGCCAAGAAGTTGATCAAGTTTTTGATCGAGGAAATGGGCGTCAAGAAAATCCGGGTCCCCAACACCTCGGGCATCGGCATCAAGCCGGTGTCCATCGAGGGCACCGAGCGCCTAATGCGCAAGGCCATCCAATACACCATCGACAACGACAAGCCCAGTGTCACCATCGTGCACAAGGGCAACATCATGAAGTACACCGAAGGTGGCTTTCGTGATTGGGCCTACGCGCTGGCGCAGCGTGAGTTTGGCGCTGAATTGATTGACGGTGGCCCGTGGTGCCAGTTCAAGAACCCGAACACCGGCAAAACCATCACCGTCAAGGATGTGATCGCCGACGCCTTTCTGCAGCAAATCCTGCTGCGCCCGGCCGAGTATTCGGTGATCGCCACGCTCAACCTGAACGGCGACTACATCAGCGACGCCCTGGCCGCCCAGGTGGGCGGCATCGGCATTGCGCCGGGCGCCAACCTGTCGGATTCGGTGGCCTGCTTTGAGGCCACCCACGGCACGGCACCCAAGTACGCCGGCAAGGACTATGTCAACCCAGGCTCCGAGATCCTGTCCGCCGAGATGATGCTGCGCCACATGGGCTGGACTGCCGCCGCTGACCTGATCATTGCGTCGATGGAGCGCTCGATTGCCAGCAAGAAGGTGACCTATGACTTTGCCCGCCTGATGGAGGGCGCCACCCAGGTGTCGTGCTCCGGCTTTGGTCAGGTGATGATCGACCACATGTGAGCGTGCTGCACGGCGCCCGGCGCCGCTGCGCAAGCCCCTGACTGCAGACCGCATCAGGGGCTTTTTTTGGTCACTGCCAGTGGCAGGGCCAAACCACGGGGCGCGGCACTTGGCGGGTGCTTGACAGCGCGCCGCCAGGCGGGCCGCGCCGGGGGACCCCCGACTTCCGCACCATTCAGCTGAATTTCCCCTGGCAGTCGTTGTGAATCAATGTCTTACGGACGCCAGGCACTACGTTTTTCGGTCTTGGGGGTTGCCAATGTAGTGCCGCTGTGGTGGGCGGTTAGGGTCGGCCGATCAGCTGCGATCCACCTCCGCATCAAGCTTGCGCTTCAGACCAAAAGCTTTGTAGATGCGCGCCGCCTCGTGCCCGAACACGCTGGGCAGGCCGTCCCAGGCC
>JANPOW010000119.1:0-3692 GCA_031428185.1 Betaproteobacteria bacterium
GCAACGTCTGGCATGCAGCGCCAACACGGGTCATCCCAGCGGTTGACCCGGATGACCCGGTGCACTGCGCCGCAGGCGCCCAGGGCACACCAAGTCAGGCCCTACACCGGCCCTGCACACGCCCGACACACGCCCAACACACGCCCGACACACGCCCGACACACGCCCAACACGCGCCCAACACACGCCAAACCTCAATCAGCGCGCCGTCGTCGGTTTGGATCACGTTGTGCGCGCTGATCAGCGCAGGTTGTTGCGCGGGTGTTGGCGTTGGTGTTGACATGGCGATCTGCGTGCGGGTTGGCCAGCCGCCAATGGTCCAAGCAGCACAAAAAAACCCGGTTCATCCCAGAAGATGACCGCTGCCACCGCGCAGAAGACAAGCCCGTGAACCTCTGGTCACTGCCCACAGCAGCGCCCTTGTCACCGGTGCAGCACTGCCTGGCCGGGCTGATTGCGGCCATCGGCCGGCCACGGTTTGGCGCCCAGGCCCTGCATGGGCGCATCAGCGGCTGCCAGCCCCGCCTCAATGGCGCAGCTTCAGCACCTCGTCACCGGCCCACAGCCGGTCGAGCTGCGGGAAGTTCCAGCGCCCCACGGGTTCGCGGTCCAGGATGCGGTCGTCGGTGCTGTGTGCCAAATCCAGCACCAGCGGCGTGATCGGCAAGCCACTGACGGTGGAGAAAAACACCTTGACCAGCGGTGCAGTGAGCTTGCTGCTGTGTTGCGACAACACCACCGCCAGCCGGCCCGACGCCAGCCGCACCAATGAGCCGTTGGGGTAGATGCCCAGGCTGCGCACAAAGCTACGGAAGATGTCGGCATCGAAGTGGCCCGTCCACGAGGCCATGTGCGCAATCGACTGGGCCGGGTCCCAGCCCGCCTTGTAGGGCCTGTTGGACGTGATGGCGTCATACACATCACACACCGCACCCATGCGCGCCAGCAGTGACAAGCCACCTGCGGGCACGCGCTGCGGATAGCCGGTGCCGTCCATGCGCTCATGGTGGTGCAGGCACACATCCAGCGCCGCTTGAGGCGCGCCCTGGCCGTCCTGCAGCATTTGCCAACCCAGTTGCGGGTGGGTGCGCACCACCGCAAACTCAGCCTCGGTGAGCTTGCCGGGTTTGTTAAGGATCTCCTGCGGGATGGCCGCTTTGCCCAGGTCATGCAGCAGGCCGGCCATGCCGGCATCGCGGCAACTGGCCTCGTCCATGCCCATTTGCTGCGCCAACGCCACCATCAACGCACACACCGCCACCGAATGCATGTACGAGTAGTCGTCCTTGGTCTTGAGCCGCGCCAGGCTGACCAACGCGCCGGGGTTGCGGAACACCGATTGCGTGATGTCATTGACCAGCGGCAAGCAGCGCTCAGCCTGCACCGCGTGGCCCAGCCTGGCCTCGGTAAACATCAGGTTCACGGCCTCGCGTGAGCGCTGGCACAACCGGGCCGCGTGGCGCAATTCAGTGGCCATGTCGGTACTTGGCGGGCGCATCGCGGGGACGGCCGCTGGCAGCGCCACCACGGCAGCCGCGCTGGCTGCACCTGCACCTGCACCTGCACCTGCACCTGCACCTGCACCTGCACCTGCACCTGCACCTGCACCTGCACCTGCACCTGCACCTGCACCTGCGCCACTTGCGGCACTTGCGGCACTTGGCACAGGTGGCCGTGCCGGCACCGCCACCTGCGGCGCCACGGCGGGCCGGTCATCCGCCTGCCGCACATCCAGCCCGCGCGTGGTGTCGATCCAGCAGTCGGTCACCGCGCTGTCCAATACCTTGCGCAAGTCGGCGCTGTCGCGCAGCACAAAGCTGGACTTCCAGAACGGGTGGTCAATCCAGCTGCCATCAAACGCATGCAGGTGCATGCCCAGGCGCAGTTGGCTGACCGGGATCTTCTTGAGGTGCGCGGGCCGGCCGGTCATGACCGATCCATCATCGTTGGCAACCGGCTGGGCCGCTGGTCTCGTGCCGTGGCGCAAGCCACAAAAAAGCCGCTGGGCAAGCAGCGGCTTTTGGGCCAGGCGGGCCGTGCCGCCAGATCAGCGGAAGCGGCTTTGTGGCACCACCCGCAAATCGCCAGGCAGGGTGGCCAAGTAGTCGGCCACCTGCTTCAGCTCGGTCGTGTTGAAGGTGAGTTTTTTCTTGCCGTCGGCCTCTTGCACCACCTGGCTGCGCATGGTGGCGTTGCCACGGCCCACCAGCGGGTTGCCGTCGGTGTGGTAGGCCTTGAGTGCTGCGTACAGGTAGTCGGCATGCTGGCCAGCCAGGCGCGGGTAGGCGGCATCGATCGGCGCGCTGAAGTTGGCGCCGTGGCAGGCCACGCAGACGGCCAACCGGTCTTTCAGGGCCTCGGGCGCGGGTGCGGCCAGCGCGGTGGGTGCGGCGTTGCCAACACCCTTGCCCTGGGCCTCATAAAAGGCGCCCAGATCGGCCATGTCCTGCTCGGTCAGTGAGCTGGCGATGCCACGCATGGTGGGGTGCTTGCGGTCGCCTTTTTGGTAGGCCGTGAGCGCCGCAACGATGTACTTGCCGCCCTGGCCCGCGATCATCGGCACCTTGTAGACCTCAGGAAAGCTGGCCTGGTAACCCACGATGCCGTGGCAGCCGATGCACATGGCGGCCTTGCCGGCACCCTTGGCCGCATCACCTGCAGCGCCTGCCTGGGCCGCCGTGAACAAACCGGCCAGCGCCAACAGCAGAGGCGCCAGGGACCGTGTGGAGATCGCGTTTTTCATCGTCGAGCTTGGAGGAGGGTTCAAAAGCTGGGTGCGGATCAGGTGCTTGAGCAGCGCCTGGCACTGCGGCTGGCGTGGTGCCTGGGTGCTGCCAACCAGGGGATTTGAACGGCCTGTCACCCTGGCAACTTTTGATTATAGGGGCCGCCTTATACTGATTTTCAGTCTCTGCACCCGCCCGCTTCAGGGCGCCACCCACCCTTCAAAACGGCCGTCCACGCGGCTGCCCAGCGCCATGAAGTTTCAAGGATCCGACAACTACGTTGCCACCCAGGACCTGATGCTGGCCGTCAACGCCGCCGTCACGCTGCAGCGCCCGCTGCTGGTCAAGGGTGAGCCCGGCACCGGCAAAACAATGCTGGCCGAGGAGGTGGCCGCCGCGCTGGGCATGCCGCTGCTGCAGTGGCACATCAAGAGCACCACCAAGGCCCAGCAAGGCCTGTACGAATACGACGCCGTCAGCCGGCTGCGGGACAGCCAGCTGTCGGGCATCGAGGGCAGCGAGAAGGTGCGCGACATCCGCAACTACATCGTGCAGGGTGTGCTGTGGCAGGCCTTCACGGCCGACCAGCCGGTGGCGCTGCTGATCGACGAGATCGACAAGGCCGACATCGAATTCCCGAACGACTTGCTGCGCGAGATCGACCGCATGGAGTTTTATGTCTACGAGACCCGCGAACTGGTGCGCGCCAAGCACCGGCCGCTGGTCTTCATCACGTCCAACAACGAGAAAGAACTGCCGGATGCGTTTTTGCGCCGCTGCTTTTTTCACTACATCAAGTTCCCCGATGCCGAGACGATGCAGCGCATCATCGATGTGCATTTCCCGGGGTTGAAAAAAGAACTGCTGACCGCGGCGATGAAGACGTTTTACGACGTGCGCAACCTGCCAGGGCTGAAGAAAAAGCCGTCCACCAGCGAGCTGCTGGATTGGCTCAAATTGCTGGTC
>JANPOW010000120.1:0-8774 GCA_031428185.1 Betaproteobacteria bacterium
CCTTGTCCAGCCGGTGCACGATGCCGGCGCGTGGCAAGGTGGCTGACGCCGGATGGTGAGCCAGCAAGCCGTTCAGCAAGGATCCGGACCAATGGCCGGCCGCCGGATGCACCACCAGCCCGGCCGGCTTGTTGACGACCAGCAGGTGGGCGTCTTCATAAACGATGTCCAGCGCCATCAGCTCGGGCCGAAAGGCCAGGCTTTCTGCCGTGGGCACCAGCGCCACGCGGATCTGCTGGCGCACTTTCAGCTTGCGTGAGGCAGCGGTCTGCACCTGGCCGTCCAACTGCACATGGCCACGCTCAATCAGTTGCTGCAGCCAACTGCGTGAGAACTCGGGCGCCAGTGCCACCAGCGCCTTGTCCAGCCGCAGGCCGTGCTGCAGGCGGTCAACAACGGCCTCTCTCACCTCGGCGCCAGCGGCGCTATCGACCTCGCTGTCGACATCGTCCGCAGCCAGTGCGTCAGGGGTGGTTGAAGCGGGGGTCGTCAGGGGTAGGCCCATTAGAATCGTCAGGTTCGTTCACATGCCAGGAAGGACGCCGGCCGCAGGGCGGTTGTCGACAGCGATGAGTCTGCTCAAAAGTTTCAGCCCGGCCGTGCCGGCCGCCGACGCCACCCGGCATTGCCAGCATCTGCCGGCAGGCGGCGCACTTGCGCTGCGTTGGCTGGCGCCTGCGGCGCTGGTGGTGACGGCGATGTTGGCCGGTTGTGGCACCACCTCGCGTGATGAGGCGCTGCGCAACGCGCCCGAGAAATTGTATGCACAGGCCAAGGAAGACCTGGACGCCGGCAGCTATGGGGCCGCCATCAAGGCGCTGGAGCGGGTGGAGGGCCGGGCTGCGGGCACGCTGCTGGGCCAGCAAGCCACGCTGGACCTGGCTTACGCCCAATGGCGCACCGGTGAGCGGGTGCTGGCCGTGGCCACCTTGGACAAGTTCATCAAGCTGCACCCGTCCAGCCCGGGCATGGACTACGCGCTGTACCTGAAGGGCCTGATCAACTTCAACGACAACATGGGCTTCTTGAGCAGCTTCTCGCGCCAGAACCTGTCTGAGCGCGACCAGCAAGCCTCACGCGACGCCTTCCAGGCCTTTGGCCAATTGGTGGAGCAGTACCCCGATTCCAAATACAGCGTGGACGGCCGGGCCCGCATGGACTACATCGTCAACGCGCTGGCCGAATACGAAGTGCATGTGGCGCGGTATTACTACCGGCGCGCGGCGTTTTTGGCCGCCGCCAACCGGGCGCAACTGGCGGTGCGGGATTTCCAGCGCGCCCCGGCCACTGAAGAAGCGCTGTTCATCATGGCGGCAAGTTATGAGCGGCTGTGCTTGCCTGAGCTGCAAAAAGACGCCGAGCGGGTGCTCAAGGCCAACTTCCCGACCAGCCGGTATTTCAAGGACGGTGTGCGGCAGGCCGACAAGGCCTGGTGGCAGTTCTGGTGAGTTGAGCGGGCGGCCACCGGCCGCCAGCGGCGCGGCGGTGGTGGTGCAGCGCTAACGCGGATGCTCAGGTGTTTCGCTGGTCGGCAATGTGGTCCAGCCAGTCCAGCGCATCGGCCTCGCTGTCCAGCGTGCCCATGGCCGGCAGTGCAGCGCGCAGTTTGCGGCCGTAAGGCATCTGGCGCAGGCGCGGGTCGGTGATCACCAGCAGGCCCAGGTCAGTCTCGCTGCGGATCAAGCGGCCGGCGCCCTGCTTCAGCGCGATGGCTGCCTCTGACAAAAAATAGTCGTTGAATGGGTCGCGGCCGCGCGCTTCCAGGTCTTTGCTGCGTGCCTGCACCAGCGGGTCATTGGGCGGCGGGAAGGGCAGCTTGTCGATGATCACGCACTGCAGCGCGTCGCCCGGCACGTCGATGCCCTCCCAGAAGCTGGCCGAGCCCACCAGCACACTGCGCGGCGTATCCAAGAAGCGTTGCAGCAGGCTGCGTTTGGGGTGGGTGCCCTGCACCAGCACGTTGAGCGGCGCACCCGCCTCGTTGGCGGCATCGGTCAAGGCCTGGGCGATCAGCGGCAGCACCCGCAGTGTGGTGGTCAGCACAAAAGTGCGGCCACCCAGCCGGCCGGCCAGCCGGGCAGCCAGCGCACCCACCGCCGCCGGGTGGCCGGCTTCGTTGGGCTTGGGGAAACGTGGCGGCACCCAGGTGCGGGCATGGGCGACGTAGTCAAACGGGCTGCCGACACGCAGCTTGCGGGCGTCCTCCAGCGCGGCGGATTCACTGAACCAGCTTAAGCGCTCGTCAGTGCCCAGCGTGGCCGAGGTGAATATCCAGGCGCGTGGCGCAAGGGCGCGCTGCTCGGTGAACAGGTCGCGGATGTGCAGCGGCGACTCCACCAGCCGGGCATCACGCGGGCCGATGTCGATCCAGCGCACCCGGTCGGTGGCGGCCTCAGTCTGGAAGGCATGCGCCAGTTGGGCGATGCGCCGTCCGCGCTCCACCAGCCGGGTGAAATCGGGCGCGGTGGCTTCGACCAGCAACGCCGCGTCACGCGCGGCGTCGGCTGCGGTGGCCAGGCCGGCCAGCGCCTCGACAAACTCGGGGCTGTCGGCACGCTCGTCCCAGCGCAGCTTGACGATGCCGCGCAACTCACGCAGCGCGCCGGCGCCAGCCAGGCGCAGCTCACGCGCGGCACGGTCTAGGCCAGCGGCCACGGCTTGCCAGTCGGCCAGGCCACGGGCGTGGGTCAGGCCGGCGGCCAGCAGGTCGCGGCCAAAGTCCAGCACCTGGTTGGTGGACAGCAGCGTGCCCAAGAACTGCAGGCCGGTGTCCACCAGTTGGTGGGCCTCGTCAAACACGGCGGCGTCCACCGTGGGCAGCAGCTCGGCCACACCGCTGTCGCGCAGCGTCAAATCGGCAAAAAACAGGTGGTGGTTGACCACCACCAGGTCAGCCGCCATCGCTTCACGCCTGGCCTTGACCACATGGCAATCACGGAACTGCGGGCACTCCTGCCCCAGGCAGTTGTCGCGCGTGGACGTGACCAGCGGGATCACGGGTGAACGGTCATCAAGGCCTTCGATCTCGGCCATGTCACCGGTCTTGGTGGCCTGGGCCCAGGTCTCGACACGGGCCAGGGCACGCACTGCAAACCGGTCTGGCAGGCTGCCGGTTTCACGCGCTTGCTGCAGCCGGTGCAGACACAGATAACTGCCGCGGCCCTTGAGCAGCGCGATACGCACCGGCAGGCCCAGTGCGTCGCGCAGGCGCGGCAGGTCACGCAGAAACAGTTGATCCTGCAGGCTCTTGGTGGCGGTGCTGACCAACGCGCGGCGGCCCGACAGCAGCAGCGGCACCAGGTAGGCGAAGGTTTTGCCCACACCGGTGCCGGCTTCGGCCACCAGGGTGGCGCGGTCTTCAATGGCGCGGGCCATCGCGTCGGCCAGCAGCAGTTGTGGCTCACGCTCCACAAAACCCGGATCGGCCTGGGCCAGCGCGCCGCTGGGGCTGAGCGCACTGCGGGTCAGGTCAGCCAGCGCACTGGGCAGGTGGCTGCTGTCGTCGCCCCAGCTTGCGCCGTTGTTGTCGGCTGCACTCATGACCTGCTATGGCTGCGCGGGCAGCTCACGCGGGCTGGGGCGGATCGAGCTCCACCTCCAATTGGCTGATCTGGTCACGCAGGCGCAGCCGGCGCTTCTTGAAGCGGCGCAAGGCCAGGTCGTCCAGCGGCACCTGTTCGGTGGCATGGTCGATCAGGTCGTCCAGATCGGCGTGCTCCATGCGCAATTCGATCAGCCGGCGCTGCGGTGAGCGAAGGTTGAGATCGGTGTCAGCGTCGGTACTCATGCAGGGCAGGAGTTTATAGTCCCGCGCCATGACTGCGACCCTGCCCCTGGCCAGCCCCGTGGCCTACCGTTTGATGGCCGCCACAGCCCTGCACAAGGGCGACCGGCCCTACCAGCAGGACCAGGTGGAGATCCTGCGCCACGCGCGCCACAAAGACTGCCTGCTGGCCGTGCTAGCCGACGGCATGGGTGGCAAGAGTGGTGGCCGCAAGGCCGCTGATCAGGTGGTGATGACCGCGCGCCAGTTGTTTGAGCGCTATGTGCCCGCCAAGGATGACGCCGGCGAAACGCTGCGCCAATTGGCGATGGAGGCGCACCTGATGATCAAGCTGACCGCCATCACCGCCGAAGAAGAACCCCACAGCACTGTGGCGGCCGTCTTGCTGGGGCCGGGCCTGGCTTGCGTGGTGAGCCATGCCGGTGATTCACGCGTCTACCACTTCCGTGGCGCTGAATTGATGGAGCGCACGGTTGACCACTCGTATGTGCAGCGGTTGATCGATGAGGGCAAGATTCTGGAGGACGAGGCCAACACCCATCCGCAAGGCAACTTGTTGACCGGCTGCCTGGGCACCTTGGCCGACCCGCCCACCGCAGTGCGCCATATCGACGCGTTGGCACCGGGTGACACCCTGCTGATCTGCAGTGACGGCCTGTGGCACTACTTCACCCCGCGTGAACTGGGCTTGATCGTCAACAGCCTGCCACCGCGTGAGGCCAGTGAGTTGTTGGTGGCACGTGCCCGCCAGCGGGCGCAAGCGCAAGGTGACAACATTTCATTGGCGCTGTTGCGCATCGAGGCGATTGTTTGATCGCCTGATCGCTTGATCGCTTGATCGCCTGATCGCTTGATCGCCTGATCGCTTGATCGCTTGATCGCTTGACCGCCTGATCGACTGATCGACTGATCCGGGTCAGCGTGCCGCAGCGCTGGTTGCCGGGGGTGGCAACGGCAGCCCCGCTGCCGGAGGGTGCTGCGCGTCCTGGCGCGCATTGCGCACGGTGACCGCCTGGCGATGGGCCTGGATGGCTTGTTGGCGTTGTTGGTAGTCGGCTTGGGCTTTGGCCTGCTGGCGCTGCTGCTGTGCTGCGGCGGCACCTGGCAAGCGGGCACTGGCTGGGTGCCCAGCCAATGCGGCGGTTTGTGCTGCGCTGGCCGCTGATGTTGCGCGTTGGGCTGCGCCTTGCGCCGGGCCGCGCGTGGCCAGTGCGGCGGGCCCTGTGTTGGGTGCCACCTCGGCGGCGCGGCGCTGCAGCAGTTGCAGCCGGTCTGCGCTGCGCTGGCGGCGTGCGGCGTCGTCCACCAGCAGCAGTTGGCGGCGCTGGCGTTCCAGTGCGGTGCGGTGAATCTCACGCGCATCGTCCAGACACGGCGTCAGCAAAAACCTGCCCAGGCATGCGGCCTGTGCCGCGCTGAACTCAGCATCCGCGCTGCGCCGCTGGGCCGCGATGCGGGCACGCTCGGCCTGGGTATGGTCTGCCGTGGCCGGGGCACTTGTGCCACTGCTTGCGCTGGCGGGTACAACAGGCGTTGCGGCAAGCGTCATGGTGCACACCAAAACACCCACCAGCGCAGCCGAGAACGCCGCCCGCCAGCCACGGCAAACGTGCATTGGCGGCATGGCGCTGCTCATGTGATGCGGGTGTCCACGTTGCGCCGGTCCAGCGCCAGGTACTCGGCCGAGCGCATCTCCTGCAGGCGCGAGACCGTGCGCGGAAACTCATGCGCCAACGGCCCCTCGGTATACAGCTGCTCGGCCGGCACGGCGGCCGACAACACCAGCTTGACGCGCCGGTCATACAGCACATCCACCAGCAGCGTGAAACGGCGCGCCTCGCTGGCCAGCCGGGGCGGCATTTGCGGCACACCGGACAGGATCACGGTGTGGAACTGCTGGGCAATCTCCAGATAGTCGTTTTGCGACCGTGGCCCACCACACAGCGTGCGGAAATCAAACCACACCACGCCACCGGCGCGGCGCAGGGCGCGCAACTCCCGGTGCTCGATGTGCAGCAGCGGGTCTTCGTCACGCGCCTCGGTCAGGGTATTGAAGATGACCGCCAGCGCGTCCTCGGCCGGTTGGCCCAGGGGGCTGTGGTACAGCTCGGCCTGCTCCAGCGTGCGCTGGCGGTAGTCGGTGCCGGCGTCCACGTTGATCACCTCCAACCTGGCCTTGAGCATCTCAATGGCCGGCAGGATGCGGTCTCGGTGCAGCCCATTGGGATACAGCGCGTCAGGCTCGAAGTTGCTGGTGGTGATGATGGACACGCGGTTGGCAAACAGCGCGGCCAGCAGGCGGTGCAGGATCATCGCGTCGGTCACATCCGCCACATGAAACTCATCAAAGCAGATCAGCCTGAAACGCCGGGCTATCCGTTTGCCCAACTCGTCCAGCGGGTCAACCGTGCCTTTCAAATCCTGCAGCTTGCGGTGCACCTCACGCATGAACTCATGGAAGTGCAGCCGGGTCTTGCGTGCCAGCGGCACGGACTGGAAAAAGCAATCCATCAAAAAGCTTTTGCCCCGCCCCACCCCGCCGTACATGTAGACACCACGCGGGATGGGTGGGCGCACCAGCGCCCGGGTCAGCGCATTGCCTCGCCTGGCCTTGTAGGCCGCCCACTCCATTTCACAGCGCTCCAGCGCGTCCACCGCGCGCAGTTGCGCCGGGTCGGCGGTATAGCCGCGCTCAAGCAACGTCAGCTGGTACAAATCACGAACACTCAAGGTGCAGGATTCCGGGTGTTGACCAAGGCGCTTGCATGGAACCGGCTTTGCCGGGCCGTCGCAAGGCGCCCCCGTGTGTGTGGGGCAAGGGGCAGCGACCGGTAGGGAGCGCGCGGGGGCTAAAAGTTCAGCGTGCGCTTGTCCACCGCGAGAGCCGCTTCTTTGGTCGCTTCGCTCAACGACGGGTGGGCGTGGCAGATGCGGGCGATGTCCTCGGACGAGGCCTTGAATTCCATCGCCACCACGGCTTCGGCGATCAGCTCACTGGCCTGCGGGCCGACGATGTGCACACCCAGAATTTCGTCCGTCTTGGCGTCAGCCAGGACCTTGACAAACCCGGTGGTATCACCCAGCGCACGCGCCCGGCCATTGGCCAGAAACGGGAACTGCCCCGCCTTGTAGGCCACACCGTCGGCCTTGAGTTGCTGCTCGGTGCGGCCCACCCAGGCAATCTCGGGCGAGGTGTAGATCACCCACGGGATGGTGTTGAAGTTGACATGACCGTGCTGGCCGGCAATGCGCTCAGCCACCGCCACACCTTCTTCTTCGGCCTTGTGCGCCAGCATGGGGCCACGCACCACGTCGCCCACGGCCCACACGTTGGGCAAGTTGGTTTTGCAGTTGGCATCGACCACGATGGCGCCACGCTCGTCCAGTGCCAGGCCCACGGCCTCGGGGTTCAGACCAACGGTATTGGCCACCCGCCCAATGGAGACGATCAGCCGCTCCACGTCGAGCTTCACCGCCTCGCCCTTGGCATTGGTGTAGGCCACGGACACCGCTTTCTTGCCGGCCTTGACCTCACTGATCTTGACACCGAATTCAAACTTCAAACCCTGCTTGGTGAAGGCCTTGAGGGCCTCTTTGGCCACACCCTCGTCAGCTGCACCCAGGAAGTTGGGCAAGGCTTCGAGAATCGTCACGTCGGCGCCCAGCCGGCGCCAGACCGAGCCCATCTCCAGCCCGATCACACCTGAGCCGATCACGCCCAGGGTCTTGGGCACGGCGCCGATGCGCAGCGCGCCGTCATTCGAAAGGATGCGCTCTTCATCAAAATCGGCACCGGGCAACTGGCGGGCATTGGACCCGGTGGCCAGCACGATGTGCTTGCCGGTCAAGGTTTCGTTGGCCGTGCCGGTGACGTCGATCTGGTACAGCCCGTCGGCAGCGCCGGTGGACTTGGCAAACGCAGCCCGGCCGTGGAAGAAGCTGATCTTGTTTTTCTTGAACAGGTAGAGGATGCCGTCGTTGTTTTGCTTCACCACCGTGTCTTTGCGGCCCACCATCCTGGCCACGTCGATGCTGAGGTTGGACAGGCCAATGCCGTGCTCGGCAAAGTGGTGGCCGGCGTGGTCAAAGTATTCGCTGGACTGCAGCAGCGCCTTGCTGGGGATGCAGCCGACGTTGGTGCAAGTGCCACCCGGGGCCGGGCCGCCTTTGTCATTTTTCCATTCATCGATGCAGGCCACATTGAAGCCCAGTTGCGCAGCGCGGATGGCGGCGATGTAACCACCAGGGCCACCACCGATGACGATGACGTCGAATTGTTTGGGCATGGGAATTCCGAAGGAGTTGTGGTCTGGATCCGACCGCTGCGCTGCAGCGTTATTCCGTGGGCACGAAGATCCAGAGCAAGAGATAGAGGATCACACCGGTGCCGCCAAACAGCGCCAGCACGGTGAGGATCAGGCGCCAGACCCAGCTCTCCAGGCCGGTGATGGTGGCCAGGCCACCACACACTCCACCCAGCCACTTGTCGCTGCCGGACCGGCGGAAGCCATTGACGGCCGCCAGCCCAGGCGGCGCGACAAACGGGCTTGCACCGGGCGCGGCGTCCAGCAGGCGTTGCTTGGCACGCTGGAATTCGTCGTCCGACAAGGCACCCCGGGTGCGCAAATCGTCAAGCTTGTGCAGGTCGTCGGCAAGTGACATGGCAGCGCCCTTTCAGTGGCGGGGTCAGTCCGCAGGCAGGTCAAATATCGAACAGCAGCCGCGACGGATCTTCCAGCGCGTCCTTCATCGTCACCAGCCCCAGCACGGCTTCGCGACCGTCAATGATGCGGTGGTCGTAGCTCATTGCCAGGTAGTTGATGGGGCGCACCACCACTTGCCCGTTCTCTACCACGGCGCGGTCCTTGGTGGCATGCACGCCCAGGATGGCCGACTGCGGCGGGTTGATGATGGGCGTGGACAACATCGAGGAATTGACCGGCGGCACCTTCTCGATCTCCAACGGCGGTACCTTCGGCTCGATGTTGTC
>JANPOW010000121.1:0-14286 GCA_031428185.1 Betaproteobacteria bacterium
TCTGGCACTTGATGAAGCACACATGGATGGCCGTCAAATGCAGAACCTCTGATCTTCTGGAGAAAGACGTAGCCGACATCTTGGACAACTTCGGCACGAAATACAAATTCGCATTTTGACAAATCTAACTTATTGTCATAAACTTACAAGTCGTGATGCTTAATTTCGGTGGATTGCCCCGCCCCGCCCCGCCGCCCCGCCGCCCGCCCGCCCGCCCGCCCGCCCCCAGCCCACCCGCCATGCCCACCTCAGCCCGCATCCCCGGCCGCCGCTTTTTGCAATCACCCGGCCCCACGCCGGTGCCCGACGCTGTGCTGGCCGCCATGGCACGCCAGCCCATGGACATGGGTGACCCCCGGCTGGAGACCACCATCGCCGCCTGCGAAACAGGCCTGCGCCGCCTGCTGCAAAGCCCTGAGGCCAGCGTGTTTTTCTACGCCACCAACGGCCACGGTGCCTGGGAGGTGGTGGTGGAAAACCTGCTGCCACCGGGCGCCACGGTGCTGATCCCCGGCACCGGGCATTTCTCTGAATCCTGGGCCGAGCAGACCGAGGCCCTGGGCCGCACCGTGGTGCGCACCGCCTGGCAACCGGGCTGGCCCATCGATGTGGCGGCCGTCACACAGGCCTTGCGCGACGACAGCAGCCACCAGATCAAGGCCGTGTTTGTGGTGCATACCGACACCGCCAGCGGCATCACCAGCGACTTAGGCCGACTGCGCGCTGCCATCAACGCAGCGCAGCACCCGGCCTTGCTGGTGGTGGACGCGGTGGCGTCAGCCGGCTGCACCCCGGTGCCGATGGACGCGCTGCCGGCCAACGTGGTGCTGGGGGCATCCCAAAAAGGCCTGATGGTGCCGCCCGGCATCGGCTGGGTGGCGGTGGACGCGCACGCCGCCGCAGTGGCCCAGCGCAACCCGGCACCGCGCTTTTATTGGGATTGGCGGCTGCGCGACAGCCCGCTGAGCTACCGCAAGTTCTGCGGCACACCACCACAAACCCTGCTGGCCGGGCTGGAGGCGGCGTTTGAATTGATCGCGCTGGAAGGCGTGGCTGCGGTGTACGCCCGCCACCGCCTGCTGGCCGGCGCGGTGCAGGCCTGCGTGGCAGGTTGGGCCGAGGGTGGGGTGCTGGATTTTTTTGTGCAAGACCCGGCCAGCCGGTCGGTCTCGGTCACCACCATCAGCGTGCCAAATCGCCAAGATGGCCCGGACGGCGTGGACGTGGACGCCCTGCGCGCGGTGGCGCGCGACCGTTTTGGCGTGGCCATCGCCGGTGGCCTGGGGCCGCTGGCGGGCAAGACCTTCCGCATCGGCCACCTGGGCGACAGCAACCCCGCCACCATCCTGGGCTGTCTGGGCGGGCTGGAGGCCGCGCTGCAGGTGCAAGGCATTGCCATCGGCCGCAGCGGGCTGCGCCGGGCGGTGGATTGGCTGGCCGCCGGCGACGGCACTTGATCAGGCCGGGTGCGGCCCGGCAGCGCGGTGGCGCCGCGCCGGCTTAACCGCCCTTCAGCGTGTCACGCTCATCGTCGGTGGTGTTGGTGGACAGCACCCGGCCGTCGCGGTCAAACACCACTTCAAACACCTTTTTCTGCTGGCCGATCACGAACCGCCAGGTCCAGATCTCGTCGTCCGGTTTCATCGCAAAGCGCTGCGTCTTGGCATGTTTGCCCAGCAGCTTGCGCACCTCACCCCGCGCCATGCCGGGCTGGACACGGGCAAAGTTGTCGGGCGTCAGCAACTGGCGCAGCGAGGCCATCTTGCCGTCCGCACCCATCACGATCTCGTAGTTGGTGCTGCCCTCGGGCTGGCGCGGGTAGGCCAACACCTTGCTGCCATCGGCCTTCTCGGTGATTTGCACCGGCTCGCCAAACTGCTTGCGCACATCGGCCTCGGTGGCCAGGCCTTCTTCCAGCTTGTCCACCCGTTGCGGGTCGCAGGCAGACAGCAGGCCAGCGGCCAGCAGCAGGGTCAGCAGGGTGCGCATGTGGGGAGCCTTGGTTTGAAACGGGCGGGTCGGTTCAACCTGCGGGCCGATTCTGCCCGCCGCCCCAGGCCCGGCACCCGGCCCAAAGAATGGGCGAACGCGATGGGCGAAAATCCCCACCATGACCTCCACCGACATCTCCGTCTACATGGCCAGCCTGGGCCTGGCCGCGCGCACCGCCGCCAGCCAGATGGCCGCGGCGCCCACCACCGCCAAGAACCACGCGCTGCGTGCCCTGGCCCGCCTGCTGCGCAGCCAGGGTGAAACACTGGCCCAGGCCAATGCGCTGGACCTGGCCGCCGCCCGCAGCGCTGTACTGGCCGCGCCGCTGCTGGACCGCCTCAAGCTGACCCCCGCCGCGATCAGCACCGTGGCCGAGGGCTGCGAACAACTGGCCAACATGCCCGACCCGGTGGGCGAGATCAGCGGCGTCAAGCGCCAGCCCAGCGGCATCAGCGTGGGCCAGATGCGGGTGCCGCTGGGCGTGTTTGGCATGATTTACGAGAGCCGGCCCAACGTCACCATCGAAGCCGCGTCACTCGCCATCAAGAGTGGCAATGCCTGCATCCTGCGGGGTGGGTCAGAAGCGCTGCAAAGCAACCTGGCGCTGTGGGCGTTGGTGCAGGCCGCGCTGGTGGAGGCCGGTTTGCCGGCCGATGCGGTGCAACTGGTGCAGACGACTGACCGCGCCGCCGTGGGCCAATTGATCACCATGCCGCAGTTTGTCGACGTGATCATCCCGCGTGGTGGCAAAGGCCTGATTGAGCGCATCAGCGCCGAGTCCCGGGTGCCGGTGATCAAACACCTGGACGGCAACTGCCATGTCTACATCGATGCCGAGGTGGACATGGCGCAAGCCCTGGCCATCACCGACAACGCCAAGACCCAGAAGTACAGCCCCTGCAACGCGGCCGAATCGCTGCTGGTGCATGCCGCCCAGGCGGCGGCCTTCTTGCCGCGCATCGGCGCCATCTTTGCGGCCAAGGGTGTGGAGATGCGCTGCGACGCGGTGGCCAAGGCGGTGTTGGCCAGCGTGCCGGGCGCGCTGCTGGCCGCTGCCAGCGAGGCCGACTGGGCCGAGGAATACCTGGCCCCCATCATCAGCATCAAGATCGTGGCCAGCCTGGATGAGGCCATTGCCCACATCAACCGCTACGGCTCACACCACACCGACGCCATCCTCAGCACCAACCACCCGAATACGATGCGCTTCTTGCGCGAGGTGGATTCCGCCAGCGTGATGGTCAATGCCAGTACCCGCTTTGCCGATGGCTTTGAATACGGCCTGGGCGCCGAGATCGGCATCTCCACCGACAAGCTCCATGCCCGTGGCCCGGTGGGTCTGGAGGGGCTGACCTCACTGAAATGGATTGTGCTGGGGCAGGGCGAGGTCAGGACGTGACAGCCGGCCAGGCGCACAGCAGGGCCGCCCTGGTGCTGTTGTCGGGCGGGCAAGACTCCACCGCCTGCCTGGCCTGGGCACTGCAGCGCTACGCCCGGGTCGAGACCATCGGTTTTGACTATGGCCAGCGCCACCGCATCGAGCTGGACTGCCGGCTGGTGGTGCGGCGCGAGCTGGCCGCTGCGTTTCCGGCTTGGGCCAGCCGGCTGGGTGAGGACCACCTGCTGGATTTAAGCCTGCTGGGCCAGATCAGCGACACCGCGCTGACCCGCGAGCGCGCCATCACCGTCAGCGCCAGCGGCCTGCCCAATACCTTTGTGCCCGGCCGCAACCTGCTGTTTCTGGGCTTTGCCGCCGCGCTGGCCTACCGGCGTGGCGCCAGTGTGCTGGTGGGCGGCATGTGCGAGACCGACTATTCCGGCTACCCCGATTGCCGCGACAACACCTTGAAGGCCATGCAGGTGGCCTTGTCGCTGGGCCTGGACGCGCCGATGGAGGTGGCCACCCCGCTGATGTGGCTGACAAAGGCGCAGACCTGGGCGCTGACGCATCAACTGGGCGGCCAGGTGCTGACCGACTTGATTGTTGAGCACACCCACACCTGCTACCTGGGTGAGCGCGGTGCGCGCCATGCCTGGGGCCATGGCTGCGGCACTTGCCCGGCCTGCCAGTTGCGGGCAGCGGGCCACCAGGCCTGGCGGGCGGATGGCCAGCGCAGCGGTCTGCCGGCTGGCGGGTCTGCCGGGCAGGGCGCCTGATGCTGCCGGACTGGATCACCGACCTGCCCTGGTTGTGGATCGCCACACTGGCCGTGCTGACGCTGTGGACGCTGGGCGCGCACAACCGCATCACCGCGCTGCGGGCAGCCGTGCTGGCGGCGTGGGGCCAGGTGGACCAGGCCCTGCAGGCCCGGGCCCAGGCCATGGGCAGCTTGCTGGCCGCCGTGGCGCAGCCACTGGCCACCGAATCGGCCGCACTGGACGCCGTGGCCGGCGCGCAAGCCCAGGTGCTGACAGCAACCGACGCCCTGCGCCGCCGCCCGGTGGCGCAAGACACGGTGGCCGACCTGAGCAAGGCCGACGCGGTGCTGGCCGCGGTGCTGGTGCGGTTGCTGGCGCTGCTGGACCAACACCCCGCGCTGCTGGCGGACGAGGCCGTCAAAACCCCGCTCAAGGCCTTGAAAGAGGTGCCACCACGCCTGCTGTTTGCGCGCCAGATGTTCAATGACGCGGGTGTGGCCTACAACCACGCGACCCGCCAATTCCCGACCCGGCTACTGGCCTCGCTGCTGCGTTTTGGCCAGGCCGGCAAGCTGTAAAAACTAACCCCGCTCGCCCATGATGGACGCGGTGGCCACCAGTTCATCAAACAACGCCAGCGACACCGCGCCCGACACCGAGTACGGGTCCAACACCGCAGTGGCTGAATACTTGAGCAGCAAGGCCGGGTTCAGGCGCTGCATGTTCACCTGGCCCATCACCCAGCCGGCAAAGCGGCGTTCGCCGATCTCCTGGTAGCTGAGCAACGCCACATCGCTGTGGCGGGTATCGGCCGCAATGCGGTTGTAGAGCTGGTTGACCGCGCTGCGACCACCTTCAAGCACCTGCATGAAGATGCCGCTGCTGGGGCAGTGGCACAACAAGCCGGTGATGCCGGTGGCCGGGTTGTGCTCCTTGCACTGGCGCAGGATGGCCAGCAGCCCGTCCTGGTCCACCTGGCCAGCGGCCCGGCTTGCATACATCAGTCGTACC
The DNA here is from genome assembly GCA_031428185.1 of Betaproteobacteria bacterium. Lineage (GTDB taxonomy): Bacteria > Pseudomonadota > Gammaproteobacteria > Burkholderiales > Burkholderiaceae_C > Pseudaquabacterium. Next base: position 5,143 of record JANPOW010000121.1, read on the forward strand.
AGCATGTTCATCTCTCCTGATGGTGGCGTTGATGGGTGTGCACACGGGCGTGTTGCAGCGCCGTCAAGCGGAGTTCTTCTTGGACAGCAGCGACAAAAACTCGCGCCGCAAGTTGGGGTCTTTCAAGAACGCGCCGCGCATCATGCTGTTGGTCATCGCGGTGTCGTTGTCCTTCACGCCGCGCCAGTGCATGCAAAAGTGGTCGGCCTCCATCACGATGGCCAGGCCGTCCGGTTTGACCCGTTCTTGCAGCGCGTCGGCCAGCATCACCACCGCCTCCTCCTGAATCTGCGGCCGGCTCATCACCCAATCGCAGACCCGGGCGTATTTGCTCAAGCCGATCAGGTTGGAATGCTCGTTGGGCATGATGCCGATCCAGACCCGGCCGACGATGGGGCACAGGTGGTGTGAGCAGGCGCTGCGCACCGTGATGGGGCCGACGATCATCAGCTCATTCAGGCGCGATGCGTTGGGGAACTCGGTGACCACCGGCATCGGCACATAACGCCCGCGGAACACCTCTTCGATGTACATCTTGGCCACACGCTTGGCTGTCTCGTTGGTGTTGTGGTCACTCTCGGTGTCGATCACCAACGACTCCAGCACTTGCTGCAAGTTGGCCTGCACCTCGGCTTTCAGCTCGGCCAGCTCACCGGCGCGGATGTGCGCGGCAATGTTGTCGTTGGCGTGGTAACGGCAATTGGCGGCCACCAGGCGGTAGCGGATGCGCTGGCTGGCCGGCAGGTGGGCAAGCTCTTCATCACTGCGGAAGATGCGGGGGGTGTCCGTCATGGCGAGGTCAGGGTGTGGCCGGGAGTGCCGGGGATTGTGCGGGCCACGCCCTGTCGGCGCCACCCAGGGGATACTGCCGGCCCCACCCCGCTGCCGTGTTTGTTTGAGCGCGCCCCAGGCCGACGACAGACGCCGTCCGAACCCCGAGGGGGTTGAGCAAAGTGGCCAAGCAACATTTACCCAAGAGCCGATGCCGATGCAAGCCCCTGCGCGCCCGCCCACCCCTGCCGCACCGCTGCACCGCTTGCTTGCAGCCACTGCCGATGCGGTGGCTGCGGTGCGCAGTGGCCGCTCATTGACCGACGTGCTGGCCAAGGTGCCGGCCGAGTTGCGCGCCGGCACGCAGGCGCTCAGCTTTCAGGTGCTGCGTGGCCTGGGCGGGGCCGAGGCCGTTGTGGCGCTGATGGCGCCCAAAGCACCACCGGCGCCGGTGTATTCGCTGCTGGTCACCGCCCTGGCCTTGTTGTGGCCGGCTGACGCGCCCCCGCCTTATGCCGACCACACCCTGGTCGACCAAGCCGTCAGCGCGGCGCGGCTGCGCACCCCGGCAGCGGCCAATTTTGTCAACGCCGTGCTGCGGCGTTTTTTGCGTGAGCGTGCAGCGCTGGTGGCCCAGGCCCAGCGCAACCCGGTGGCCGCCTACAACCACCCGCAGTGGTGGATTGAGCGCCTGCGGCAAGACTGGCCCGGCCAGTGGCAAGCCCTGCTGGCCGCGGCCAACCTGCATCCACCGATGGTGCTGCGCAGCAATGCCAGGCGCGGGTCGGCTGACGCTTACCGGGCGCGTTTGGCCGCCGCCGGCCACCCGGCGCAGCCGGTGCATGACGGCTTGATCCAGGCCCAAGCCCTGGTGTTGGACACGCCGTGTGGTGTGTTGGACCTGCCCGGTTTTGCCGACGGCCTGGTGTCGGTGCAAGACCTGTCGGCCCAGCGTGCCGCACCCCTGCTGCTGGGCGGTGGCAGCAGCGGTGTGCCGCCATTGCGCCCCGGCGCCCGGGTGCTGGACGCCTGCGCCGCGCCCGGCGGCAAAACAGCCCACCTGTTGGAGCTGGCCGACATCCATCTGCTGGCGCTGGACAGCGACGCCCGCCGCCTGCAGCGGGTGCAGGACACGCTGAGCCGCCTGCAGCTGCCGGCGGCCGACAGACCCGGCCAAATCACCCTGCAAGCCACTGATGCCCGCGCCGTGGCGCAGTGGTGGGACGGCCAACTGTTTGACGCCATCCTGCTGGACGCACCCTGCACCGCGTCGGGCATCGTGCGCCGCCACCCCGATGTGCGCTGGCTGCGCCGGCCCGGGGACGTGGCCACCCTGGGGACGATCCAACGCGACTTGCTGGACGCGCTGTGGCCGCTACTGGCACCCGGTGGCCGGCTGCTTTACGTCACCTGCTCACTCTTCAAAGCCGAAGGCCAGCAGCAGATCGACGCTTTTTTGCAACGCCATGCCCACCAGAGCCCCCGGCTGGACCCGGCGTCGCCAGGCCACCTGCTGTGTCTGCCGGACAATCCGGCGTCGGCCGCCAAACTGCCCGCCGACCCGACTGCAGCCGCACCGGCACCGGCACCGGCACCGGCACCGGCACCGGCACCGGCACCCGCTACCGGCGACGGTTTCTACTACGCCCTGATCCACAAACCTTGATCCCACCCCACCGATGCGCCGCGTGTTTTTGCACTTGCCGCCGCTGCGCATCCCCCACCCGGGGCGGTTGCGGGCTGGGCAGTGGCTGGTTCGGTGGTCTGGGGGCTGGGCGGGGCTGTGCATCACTGGCCTGTTGTGCGCGCTGCTGCTGGCCGCCGGCCCCACGCAGGCCCAGAGTGTGGAGCTCAAATCCCTCAAGCTGGAGCGCCGCGACGCCGAGCTGACGCTGGAGTTCAACGCCCGCCTCACCCTGGGCCCGGCGATTGAAGACGCGCTGCAGCGCGGCGTGCCGCTGTACTTTGTGGCCAGCACTGTGGTCTACCGCAACCGCTGGTACTGGCGCGACGAGCGCGTCACCCGGGTCAACCGCAGTTGGCGCCTGGCCTTCCAACCGCTCACCGGTGGCTGGCGGGTGGGTGTGGTGGGTGGGCTGTCACAGGGCTACGCCACCCTGGCCGAGGCCCTGGCACCCTTGTCGCGTGTCAGTGGCTGGCGCTTGCTGGAGGGTGAAAAGCTGGAGCCCGGCGAGCGTTATTACGTCGACTTCGCCTTCCGGCTGGACAACAGCCAGTTGCCGCAGCCCATGCAGATTGACCTGGGTGGCGACTGGAAGCTGGGTGTCGAGCGCACCTTGCGCATCGAATGAGCAGTGCATTGCGATGAGCAAATCTGCCCGCTGGGCGTTGTTGATTTCATCGGTGGCGGTGCTGGGCGCGTCGCTGGTGCTGGCCTTTGTGCTGGCGCTGTCCACCAGCGGCAGCCTGGCCGAGCGCCACTTTGTCTGGCTGTTCTGGGTCAACGTGGCGGTGGCAGTGGCGCTGCTGCTGGTAATTGGTTTTGCCGCGCTGCGGCTGCTCACAAGGCTGCGCCACGGCAAGTTTGGCAGCCGCTTGCTGGCCAAGCTGGCCGGCATTTTTGCGGTGGTGGGGCTGGTGCCGGGGTTGCTGATCTACGGCGTCTCGTACCAGTTTGTCACCCACAGCATCGACACCTGGTTTGATGTGCAAGTGGCCGGCGCGCTGGACGCCGGACTGGCCCTGGGCCGTGGCACGCTGGACGCCGCCAGCGCCGAGCTGGCCGCCAAGGCCCGCACCGCCGCTGACCGCCTGGCCGACACCCGCCAGACCATCGGCCCGCTGGCGCTGGAACGTGAGCGCTTGATGGCCGACGCTCGCGACGCCGTGCTGCTGGGTGCTGCCGGCCAGGTGCTGGCCAGTGCCGGTGGCAGCAACGAGGCCCTGGTGCCCGAGCGCCCGGCCGCCAGCCTGCTGCGCCAGGCCCGCGCCCAGCGCAGCGTGGCGGTGATCGAAGGCCTGGACGACGCCCTGCCGCCCGGCACGCGGCCGCTGGCCCGGCTGCGCGCCATCGCCCCGGTGCCCAACACCGACATCAGCCTGGGCGCCGCGGCGGAAGACCGCTACCTGATGCTGGTGCAACCCGTGCCCGCCGCGCTGGTGGCCAATGCGCTGGCGGTGCAGGCCGCCTACCGCGAATACCAGCAACGCGCGCTGGCCCGCGACGGCCTGCGCCGCATGTACCTGGGCACGCTCACGCTGTCGCTGGTGCTGGCGGTGTTTGGCGCGCTGCTGCTGGCGGTGATGCTGGGCAACCAGATCGTGCGCCCGCTGCTGCTGGTGGCCGAGGGTGTGCGCCAGGTGGCCGACGGTGACCTGACGGCCAAGCCGGTGTTTGCGTCGCGTGATGAGCTGGGCGGCCTGACGCGCTCATTTGCCCAGATGACCGAGCAGCTGTCTGACGCGCGCGCCCAGGTACAGCGCGGCGTGGCGCAGATGGAGGGCGCCCGCACCCGGCTGCAAACCATCCTGGACAGCCTGTCGGCCGGTGTCATCGTGTTTGACAAAACCGGCCTCATCGACACCGTCAACCCCGGCGCCACCCGCATCCTGCGCCAGCCCATGTCGGCCTACCGGGGCCGCAGGCTGCACGATGTGCCCGGCCTGGCTGGCTTTTCGGCGGCCGTCTGGCAGCGCAGTGAGCTGCACCACACCAGCCCCGAGGACGGTGAGCGTGACCACTGGCAAGACGCGTTCGAATTGCCGCTGGGCCAGGGCGACACCCTCAACCTGCTGCTGCGTGGCGCTACCCTGCCGGGTGATGCCCGCCTGCTGGTGTTTGACGACATCACCGAGGTCGTCTCGGGCCAGCGCAGTGTGGCCTGGGCCGAGGTGGCGCGCCGCCTGGCGCATGAAATCAAGAACCCGCTCACGCCCATCCAGCTGTCAGCCGAGCGGCTGGAGCACAAGCTGGCGGCCAAATTGGTCGACCCCGACCGCGCCATGCTCACCCGCTCGGTAGCCACCATCGTGGCCCAGGTGCAGGCCATGAAGCAGTTGGTGGACGAGTTCCGTGATTACGCCCGCCTGCCCGCCGCCCGGTTGGTGGCGCTGGACCTGAACGCGCTGGTGCTGGAGGTGCTGGGCCTGTACGCCCAGGCCCAGGAACTGGGCCAACTCCAGGCCCAACTGGCCAGCGTGCTGCCGCCGATTGAGGGCGACGCCACGCAGCTGCGCCAAGTCATCCACAACCTGGTGCAAAACGCGCTGGACGCGGTGGCCGACCGGCCCGACGGCCAGGTGCAAGTTGTCACCGAAGCCGCCAGCGACGAGCACGGCGCGCTGCGCGCCGTGCGCCTGAAGGTCAGCGACAATGGCGCCGGTTTTGCTGACAAGGTGCTCAAAAGGGCTTTCGAGCCCTATGTCACCACCAAGGCCAAAGGCACCGGCCTGGGCCTGGCGGTGGTCAAAAAAATAGCCGACGAACACGGCGCCCGGGTGCGCATCGTCAACCGGCGGGCACCGGTGCTGGATGACGCGCCGGACACCAACGGCCTGTCCCGGCCCAGCCTCTTGTTGGATGCATCAGCAGCCGCCACTGGCCCCCACGGCGCGGTGCTGGGCGCCCAGGTTTCGATATCATTTTCCCGCCTTGGCGCCGCCACCGCGCCCCAACTGACCGACACGCCGGCCCTTGCCAGGACCACCGATCTGATCCCCGATCCCACCCCTGACCTTCTCCGCGCCACGGCATCCGCCGCAGCGCCGGGACAGTGAGCACCCATGGCCTTGATTCTTGTAGTTGATGATGAGTTGGGTATTCGGGGCCTGCTGTCCGAAATCCTGTCCGACGAGGGCCACACCATCGAGCTGGCCGAAAACGCCGCCCAGGCCCGCGCTGCGCGCGAACGCCTCAAGCTCGACCTGGTGCTGCTCGACATCTGGATGCCCGACGTGGACGGCATCAGCCTGCTCAAAGAGTGGGGTGCGGCCGGCCAACTCAGCATGCCCGTCATCATGATGAGCGGCCACGGCACCATCGACACAGCGGTCGAAGCCACCAAATATGGCGCCACCGCGTTTCTAGAAAAACCCATCACGCTGCAGAAACTGTTGCGTGCAGTGGAGCAGGCTTTGGTGCGGCCAGCCGCCCGGCTGGCCGCGGCCTTGCCTGGCCTCTCCGCATCCGGCCTGGCTGGCCAGCGCCTGGATGGCTACCAGCCCGATGCTGGCGCAGGTTTGCTGGGCGGCAGCGCGGGCGCCACGGCTCAGCCAACCCAGCCGCTGGGCCCGCAAGCCGAGCAGAGCTTTGATCTGGACCGCCCGCTGCGCGAAGCCCGCGACGCCTTTGAGAAAAGCTATTTCGAGTTCCACCTGGCCAAAGAAAACAGCTCCATGACCCGCGTGGCCGAGAAGACCGGCCTGGAGCGCACCCACCTCTACCGCAAACTCAAGCAGCTGGGTGTTGACCTGGCGCGCAGCAAGCGTGGTGGCCAGTAGCCGGTAGCGCGGGGCGTTGCGCCATCGTGCCAAAGCCGCATTGCGGCAGGCTATAATCCTGGGCTCGTGGCCTGGTAGCTCAGTTGGTAGAGCAGCGGATTGAAAATCCGCGTGTCGGTGGTTCGATTCCGCCCCAGGCCACCAAAATTCCTCAGTGTTGTCAGGCACTTAGACGAAAGCCCCGCACGGTTCGCCGGTCGGGGCTTTTCTACAATTCGCCGTCTTCTTCTACAAAACCACTTGCCCGGCAAGTCAGCACGGGGCTGTATGGAGCTGTTCCGAAGAACCAAAGCGGGCGCACAGGAGATCGTAAGCTTCTCCAAAGCGCATCCGATCGGCTTGTTCGTGTGGGGGCTGTTTCTCGTCCTGTCGTGGATAGTCGCGCTTCCGGGTTTCATCGAAAAATTGTTGCCACTGCTGCGACACCCTGCTGCCCTGCCGATCACATGCGGGATTTCTGGCGTTGTCATCGTGCTGGGGTTTTTTGTGGCTGCGAGCTTTGCGGGTGCGAAGCTGGAAGCGGCGTCAAGCCAAGACTCAGCAGCTTCTGAAGCTGCCGCGAAGCAGTCAGCTGACAGTCTCGAAGCGCAGTTGACCGCAGAAGCCCGAATCGCCACCCAGGTCCGAATGACGGTGGGTGCTGTCGGCAGCGCAATCCTTGCTGCGACTTAGCTGGAAAGTTTTATCCGGGAGCGAACGCTCGAACAGCAGGCTTTCGAAAGCTTGATTGCTGGGCTTGCATCTAATCCGCCCCGAAGATTCATGACGCCCGACTTCGTGAGCTTTGACAGGCAGCTACGACACCACTCAGTTTCGGAGCGGTTCCACGACTTTTTTACGTTCGCAGGTGTTGATGCAAGTTCGGCGTATCGAGAACCATCGCAAGTCATTTTGGACGCTTACAGGGCGCCATTCGAAGATGTCTTGGCCGACAACCCAGGGTTGCGGAATTCGTATCGAATTCGGCACTACAAGCGCACGATGCTGCTTGTGCCAATGCTGGACAAGCTGAACGAAGCATTGCGTGAGCGTTGGGCGCGATCTATCGACAAGGTGACTCAGCACGCCGAACGATGATGGCATCGGATGGCGCGCTGAACTACCGCAGTGGCTTGACTCGTTGTCCGATGCGTTCTCTCACGTAGTGTTCGGTCATGTCGCGGTTCTTGTGCCCAAGCAGGCGTTGCGAGTGCCCCAGGTCGCCCGTGTCGCTGGCGGTCTTGGCGCGGATGTCGCGGAACTGGAAGGCCACGCCCGCCGCCTTGCGCGCCTTGTCGAAGCGCCCGCGCATTGCCAGCATGCTCAGCGGCCGGCCGTTGTCGTCCTGGATCAGGTAGGCACTTTGCCGCTCCCGCTTGCGGGCCTTGATGCGGTCGATCACTGCGGCCAGCTCGCCGATGATTTCAATGGCCCGCTTCGCCCCGGTCTTGTTTTGCGCGACGAACAAGGCGCCGTCTCGGATGTCGGTCAGCAAGACCTTGAGCACGTCGGCCGGGCGCTGGCCGGACAGCAAGGCAATGTCCATTGCGTCTTGCAATGTCGGATCAGCCTGCGCCCACACAGCCAAGAATTCGGCGTCGGTGACGTACCGATCACGGCCGGCCTCGGTGAACCCCTTGACGCCCTGGCACGGGTTGGGCGCTTCGGTGTAGCCCCATTCGCGGGCCTTGTTGAACAGGTGGCTCAGCAGCGCTTTTTCCCGGTTGGCGCGGGCTTTGGCGGTCTGCCCGCGCTTGTCCAAATAGCCGCGCACGTGGTGCGGCTTGATCGACTCGATCAGCATGCGGCCGAAGACGGCACGCAGCCGGTCCAGCTCGATCAGGTTGTCCCGCTGGGTACGTGCGGCCTTGGTGGGCATCACTTCCCGTTCGTAACGTTGGGCGATCACCTCAAAAGTGCGCACGGCCGGATGGGGCTCGGTGCCTTCAATGCGTGCCCATTCCAGCAGCGCCCGCGCCCGGTTCTTGCCCAGCCCGGTCCACTTGCGCGGGGCCGTGCTGGTGACGTGGTAATAGCGCTCGCCCTTCATGTGAAGGCCTGGCGGCATGCCGTGGTGAATGGTGCGACAGCGGCCCATGTCAGCGCCGATCCAACGCGGCAAAGTTGGGTTGCTCACCAGCAGCCGCACGGTTGATCGTGTCGGCCTGGCTGGTGCCGCGCTCGTCGCCGCAGCCCATGCGGTCATTGAAATGGTCCCGCGCAACGCGGGGTTGTTTGCTGCGGGTCAGCACAAAGCGCCACCGGTTGCGCGTCAACCACCGCGCCTGGCAGTGCGCCGCCTTGAAGCCCGTCAGGTCGGCCAGCTCGTCGTGGGTCAGGAACAGGTTAGACATTGCCGGCCCCTTTGTTGAACCGGTTGCTGCACCGCCGCTGCAGGCGCAGTTGACGTGCAAAGCGTTGCATGTCGGGGTGCCTGCGCGGCCTATCGGCATAGGCGGTCAAGCGGCGTGCGTTGTGGTCCACGCTGAACGCCCGGATCAGCCGGAACCCGCCCGATGTGGTGAGCTTGTTGTGGTGCTTCATTGGGTGCGGTTGATTGATCAGTTGATGCGGTCAACCACGCCGTAACCCGCATGGTTGCTGGGTTTCTTCTGCGGTTGTGCTGGCGGTTGAATCGGTGGTTGCTCTAGCCGACAGCCGGCCTAGTGCATCAAAAACCGCCAGCGGCGTGCCGCCTGTCCAGCTCCGGCCATCGTGCTGGATGTCCCACAAGTCCACACCATCCAGCGCTTTGCAGTGGCTGTCAGCACGGGCGAAAAGCACAGCGACTGTCATGGCTTCCCCGCAGCGTTTGCGGCCCCGGCCTGGCTGGCCTGCCCCCCGCGTCAGAATAGTTGTCGCCTCCATAGATCAACCCAGGGGGCGGCGATGAAGGACGGACTTGGCTCGATACGGACAGGCATTCAAGAACAA
>JANPOW010000122.1:0-2133 GCA_031428185.1 Betaproteobacteria bacterium
GATTTGCCGACTTGCCAGCTTGCGAAGCCTGGCAAGATGAATTATTGTGCTTGTATGAACGATAGAACCCGTGCGCAACGATGTCAAGCACTATAATGCCTATCCGGGGGTTAACACTGGGCGATGTGTTGCCACCGGCGACCAGCCGCCTGTGCGGTGATGACCCGGCCCGCAACGTGCTCGGCGCAACCCCGAGCAGCACAGCCCGCTGACCAATAGCCGGTGGCGGGTGCAGTTGCAGCAGGCGCTGAAATGAGGCTGCTGATCCCGTCAAGAAGATATGCATTAAAGTGCTTGACCCGTGAGAAAAAAGGCACAATACTGCGTGCATCGAATTCACCCCATGCCGTTGTTTGCTTTTCTTGGAGACCCCCCATGAGCACGTCCGACCGCGTCAACTACCAGACCAACCCTGCCCAGTACCGCCACTGGAAACTGCGCTTCGAGGGGCCGGTGGCCACGCTGGCTGCGGACTTTGATGAAAACGCCGGCCTGCGCCCGGGCTACAAACTCAAGCTCAACAGCTACGACCTGGGTGTGGACATCGAGTTGAACGACGCGCTCAACCGCATCCGCTTTGAGCACCCCGAGGTGCAGACCGTGGTGCTGACCAGCGCCAAGGACAAGGTGTTTTGCTCCGGCGCCAACATCTTCATGCTGGGCCTCAGCAGCCATGCCTGGAAGGTGAACTTCTGCAAGTTCACCAACGAGACACGCAACGGCATGGAGGATTCGTCGGCCCATACCGGCCTGCGTTTTCTGGCCGCCGTCAACGGCGCCTGCGCTGGTGGTGGTTACGAGGTGGCCCTGGCCTGTGACGAGATCATCCTGATCGACGACCGCAGCAGCGCCGTCAGCCTGCCCGAGGTGCCGTTGCTGGGGGTGTTGCCCGGCACCGGTGGCCTGACCCGCGTGACCGACAAACGCCAGGTGCGGCATGACCTGGCCGACATCTTCTGCACCACCACCGAGGGTGTGCGTGGCCAGAAGGCGAAAGATTGGCGCCTGGTGGACGACATCGCCAAACCGGCCGTGTTTGCCGCCAAAGTGCAGGAGCGGGCGCTGCAACTGGCCGCCGGCAGCCTGCGCCCGGGCGCTGCCGCCGCCGGCCAGGGTGTGGCGCTGGCCGCGCTGGACAAGCGCATTGAGGCCGACGCGCTGCACTACAGCGCCGTCAGCGTGCTGATCGACCGCAGCCGCCGCACCGCCACCTGGACGGTGCGTGCGCCGCAAGGCACGCAGCCCGACACGGTGGCCGCCATCGAGGCTGCGGGTGCGGCCTGGTTCCCGCTGACGCTGGCGCGTGAGCTGGACGACGCCATCCTGGAGATGCGCACCAATGCGCTGGAGATCGGCACCTGGCTGATCAAGACCCAGGGCGAATGCGCCGCTGTGCTGGCGATGGACGCCACCCTGGCCGCCCATGCCGGGCACTGGCTGGTGCGCGAGACCGTGGGCGCGCTGCGGCGCGCTTTTAGCCGGCTGGATGTGAGCTCACGCAGCCTGTTTGCACTGATCGAGGCCGGATCGTGTTTTGCCGGCAGCTACCTGGAGCTGGCCCTGGCCTGTGACCGCAGCTACCACCTGGCCCTGCCAGATGACGACGCCGCCGCCCCCAAGATCACCGTGGGTGAAACCAACTTCGGCAACTACCCGATGGCCACCAACCAAAGCCGGCTGGGCCGCCGCTTTTACGACAAAGCCGCGTCACTGGCCGCCGTGCGCGCCGTGATCGGCGAGCCGCTGGACGCCGACGCCGCGTTTGCGCTGGGCCTGGTCACCGCCAACCCCGACGACATCGACTGGGCCGACGAAACCCGCATCGCCATCGAAGAGCGCGTGGCCATGAACCCCGACGCACTGACCGGCATGGAGGCCAACCTGCGCTTCAACGGCGTGGAGACCATGGCCACGCGCGTCTTCGGGCGGCTCACGGCCTGGCAGAACTGGATCTTCCAGCGGCCCAACGCGGTGGGCGAGAAGGGCGCGCTCAAGGTTTACGGCAAAGGCGACAAGGCCGCCTTCGACTGGACAAGAGTTTGATCATCCCCCCCGAAGCGGCTGCGCCGTCCTGGCAGGCCGCGCAGGGCCAGAGGCCCTGCTCCTCGGCAGGCACAAATGGCGCGCCATCTG